>JAZSET010000026.1:0-15433 GCA_045531795.1 Eubacteriales bacterium
TTTTCATGTTTTTTCTCCTTGTTTTCTGTTTTGTGCATATATGCAATATGTAGCAGTATTATTATAGCATATTTTAGTAATTTTGTAAATAGTCATTTATGGTAATATCTTGCTAACTTTTAGTAAAATCGTGCTATTTAAAAAGCCGTGGGATTAATCCACGGCTTTCTATCATATAAGTTGCTTCAGATCACTCAAAAGAGCATCCACATCTTCTTCACGTGTTGCCCAGCTTGTGCAGATTCTCACGGCAGAATAGCCCTCTTGGGGGTGACACCAGAAACTAAAAGAGTACTTATCCCTAAATTTTTCAAGTATCTCATCACGCAAAATCGGAAACTGCTGATTGGTCGGTGAATCGTACAAGAATTCGACACCCATATCCTTAAGCGCATACTTTATTTTAAGTGCAAGCTTCATTGCCCGCTCGGATATTTCAAAATACAGTCCGTCTTCAAAAAGTGTCTCAAACTGAATACCAAGAAGTCTGCCCTTTGCAAGCATGCCTCCGTGGCGTTTTATCATATATCTGAAGTTTTCAGCAATACATGGATTGGAAAATACTACTGCCTCTCCGAATAATGCTCCGACCTTTGTGCCTCCGATATAGAACACGTCAGCAAGTCTTGCAAGGTCGGGAAGAAAAACATCATTATTCTCTGCATAAAGTCCGTATCCGCATCTCGCTCCGTCTATGAAAAGGGGAATTCCCGTCTCATCGCACACTTTTCGCAATTCTTCAAGTTCTTTTTTTGAATAAAGGGTTCCGTTTTCGGTTGGCTGTGAAATATACACAAGTCCCGGTTTTACTATATGCTCAAAGGAAGCATCGTTTTTGTGGGCAAGATATGCATCAAGCACCTGCTTTGCAGTTATTTTCCCGTCATCACTTGCAAGCGGAAGCACTTTATGTCCCGTTGCTTCGACTGCACCTGTTTCGTGGGCGTTTATATGTCCGCTTACAGGTGACAAAGCTCCCTCATAGGGCTTCAGAATTGATGCAATAACGGTAGCATTGGTCTGTGTCCCGCCTACAAGGAACTGAACATAAGCATCCGGTGCGTTGCAGGCTTTTTTTATAAGCTCGCGGGCATTATCGCAGTGGAAATCCATACCATAGCCCGGTGTTTGCTCAAAATTTGTCTCTTGCAGCTTTTCAAGAATTCTGGGGTGTGCGCCCTCAAGATAATCGGATTCAAAGCGTATCATATATTTCTCCATTATGTTGATTTCTATTACTTTTATATGCGAAATATGTGTATTAAGTGATAAAACACAGGGAGCTTTAAAGTCCGTTCTCTCAGCCTTTTATCTGCGTTGCCACAAGACTTTCGCCACAGTATATTTTGCGAAGCTTCGGCTTTTCTATCTTTCCTGTGGGATTTCTCGGAATATCTGCAAATATTACCTTGTGAGGTCTCTTGTATCTCGGCAGTGCTTTGCAGAATTCGTTTATCTCATCTTCATCAGCACTTACTCCGGGCTTAAGTTCAATAATAGCCGCCGCAATTTCACCAAGTCTCGGATCAGGAAGTCCGATTACCGCAACGTCCTTAATTTTATCATTTGCTCTGAGAAAATCCTCAATTTGTACGGGGTAAAGATTTTCACCACCGCTTATAATTACATCCTTCTTACGGTCTACAAGATATATAAAGCCGTCGCTGTCTTTCATCGCCATATCACCGGTATAAAGCCAGCCGTCTGCAAGAACTTCGTTTGTTGCTTTTTCGTCCTTGTAATAGCAGGTCATAACACCGGGGCCCTTTACTGCAAGCTCACCGACATCTTCACCCGAAACTTCGTTTCTGTGCTCGTCAACAATCTTTACCTGCCAGCCGTAACCGGGCACACCGATAGCTCCGACTTTATGGGTGTTCTCAATACCAAGATGTACACAACCGGGGCCGATAGACTCGCTGAGTCCGTAGTTAGTATCATAATCATGATGCGGGAAAAGAGTTTTCCAACGCTTGATAAGGCTTGGCGGTACGGGCTGTGCGCCTATGTGCATAAGTCTCCACTGTGAAAGCTCATATTCGTCAATTTTTATTTCGCCTCTGTCGATTGCGTCAAGAATATCCTGCGCCCACGGCACAAGCAACCAGACAATTGAGCATTTTTCCTGCGATACTGTTTCAATAATTGTATTCGGCTTGACGCCCTTTAAAAGTATAGCCTTTGAACCAACTACAAGGCTGCCGAACCAGTGCATTTTCGCGCCTGTATGATATAGCGGCGGTATACAGAGGAAAACATCCTCGTGAGTCTGTCCGTGATGATTCTGCTCGGTGAGAGCCGCATGCATAAGGCTCTCGTGATTATGTAAAATGGCTTTCGGGAAGCCTGTTGTGCCCGATGAAAAGTAGATCGCTGCATCATCTTCGTCACAAAGCTTAATCTCAGGCTTTGCGCTTGAAAAGTTAGCAGACAGGTGGAGATAGTTTTCTGCAAATGAGGGACAACTGTCTCCTACAAAGAACAAAAGCTTTACTCTGTCAATTTTATCGCATATTTCCTCAATTCTTCCGATAAACTCGGCACCAAAGAAAAGTGCGTCTGCATCAGCTAAATCAAGACAATACTTGATTTCATCTGAGGTATATCTGTAATTAAGCGGAACCGCAAGTGCTCCTATTTTGAGAACACCGAAATAAACCGGCAGCCATTCAAGGCTGTTCATAAGAAGAATAGCCACCTTATCACCTTTTTTGATACCCCTGCTTATAAGGAGGTTGGCACATCTGTTTGCTTTTTCTTCAAAAACGCTCCAGGTGATTTCACGGCGGTATGAAGATGTGTGTCCTGACTCAATAAGCTCGTATTCTTTCCAGGTAACACGCCTGTTTTCTTTGATTTCGGGATTGATTTCAATCAGTGCAGTCTCATTCGGGTACTTCTTTGCATTTTGTTCGAGAAAATCTGTAATCGGCATTGTTTTTACCGTCCTTGGATATAATAATAAGTCAATAACAATTATACTATAATCCGACACATAATGTCAATAGCAACAGAAACAATTTAGTCAAAGTATAAACAAAAGAGCCCGCACATAGGAGTTTGTCCCCGCACAGACTCTTTTTTCGCTATTCAAATTTGTATAATGGTCAGGAACGAAAGAACGGTACTTCTTAAGCGTCTGTTTCCTTTTTCTGCAAAAGTACGGTTGCTATTACAATAAGGCCCTTAAATGCCTCGCGCAAAAACGGAGGCACACCAAATAAAGTCAGAAGGTTATTCATAACACCGATTATAAGCATACCTAAAACGGTTCCTATAACCGAGCCTTTACCGCCTGCCATACTTGTACCGCCAACAATTACAGCCGCAATAGCATCCATTTCACTTCCGCTTCCCGCACTTGCATAGTCCATTGAGCCTATACGGGAAACCTGAATAATTGAAGCCAGTGCAACAAGTCCTCCCATCAGAGCATATATGCGGCGTTTTACACGATTTACATTTATTCCCGACAGCTTTGCGGTTTTTACATTCGAGCCAATAGCAAATGTGTGTCTGCCAAAGCTTGTATGCTTTGATACAACATACAAAACTGCGGCTGTAACAAGCCAATAAATAATCGGCATAATCGAAAAACCGCCTATTCTGAAATTGGATATACTTAGAAAACCTTTCGGCACAGCCGGATTTGCCTGACGCATAAGCTGTTGTGTTACCGAACGGAATATTTTCATTGTTCCGAGAGTTGCTATAAAGGGAGGTATCTTACCGTGAGCAATCAATACGCCTGTAATTTCACCAAGCAAAACGCCGAATAAAAGTCCTGCCAGGATACCGATTATGTATGCCGGAACACCCGTTATACCAAGCCCTGCCAGAACTCCGTTTGCACCTGTATCAATAAGTGTCATTACCATAGCTCCGACTGCTACAAGGGCTGAGCCGACACCAAGGTCAATTCCACCCGATATAATAACAAATGTCATACCAAGAGCAATAATTCCCACAGGAGCATTATTACGCAAGATATTTAGCCAGTTTGTAAGAAGTGACATAAACAGATTCGCATCCGAGTCCATTCTGACTATCATTACAACCGTCTGAATAATAATCATCAAAAGGAGCACAAGTGCCGTGCTTACAAGCTTATTTCGTTTCCACATTAACCTGATGCGATTGAAAACGTTGTCTTTCTGTATTGATTTAATGTTGTCCATAAGCGATGTCCTTTCATAAGCATTCAGAACTTTGTGCATATCCGCCGGTTGCTATATGCATAATTGTCTGTTCGCTCATTTCTTCTCCCGAAAGTTCTCTTATCAAATTACCGTGATACATAACAAGTGTTCTGTCACAAAGTCTTATAATTTCCTGCGCCTCGCTTGACAGTATCACTATTGCAACTCCTCTTTCGGCGAGATTTAAAATGATGTCGTAAATTTCTTCCTTTGCCCCAACATCAACTCCCTGCGTGGGGTTATCGAGAATCAGCACCTTTGGGTCTGATGAAAGCCACTTTGCAAGTACAACTTTCTGCTGATTTCCACCCGACAAACTTGTTATAAGGTCACTTTTATTTCCGTATTTTATCTGAAGTTCCCCAGAAACAGCGTCAAACTCCTTTTCCTGACGAATATGGTCAATTATTCCGAAGCGCGCCTGTCTTCCGAGCGTTACAAGAGATGCATTTTCAAGAATATTCATATCCTTGACAATCCCGTTTTCCTTGCGGTCACGCGGAAGATATCCTATACCGAGGTCGATTGCCTGAGTAATACTTTTAATTCGCACAGACTTTTTTTCAACCAAAAGCTTTCCACTATATTCTCGGGCGCCGAAAATCGCCTGAAAAAGTTCGCTTCGCCCGTCACCAAGCAGTCCTGTTACACCGAGAATCTCTCCTGAATTCACAGAAAACGAAATGTCATCAAAGTTTTTGCCGTCTGAGAGTCCTTCCGCCCTTAAAACCTCATTACCGATATTTTTTTTGCGGTTTAAATTTTCAACACGTACATCATGACCTACCATAAAGCGGGCAAGGTCATCGGTCGTAACATCTCTGACCTCCCCCTCGGCAACCATATGTCCGTCTCTTAAAACCGTGTATCTGTCGCAAATTTTCATAACTTCGCGGAGTTTGTGCGTTATAAAAACTATTCCTACACCACAATTTTTAAGTGTGGTCATCATATCGAAAACACGGTCAATTTCATCACCTGTAAGAGCAGTAGTCGGTTCGTCCATTATTATGATTGAGGCTTCTGCCATCATCGCTCTTGCAATTTCAACTATCTGCTTATATGATGCATCAAGCTCATAAACCATAGTTTTCGGGTCAAGGTTAATTCCAAGTACCGAAAAAATCTCTGCGGTTTTTTCAATCATTTTTTGATTGTCAAGCAGCCCGCTTTTCTTTTTGAGTTCGTGACCGACAAACATATTTTCAAAAATAGCCAGATCATTGATAAGGCTTAGTTCCTGGTGAATAAATGCAATTCCCATGCTTAGCGACTCGGCAGGAGTGTGAAATTTCACTTGTCTTCCGTCAATATAAATCTCACCGCTGTTTGCACCGATTACACCGCCAAGCACATTCATAAGTGTTGACTTTCCTGCTCCGTTTTCACCAAGCAGTGCACATATTTCTCCGCCTTTTAAAGTAAAGTCAACATTCTTAAGAACCTCAACAGTATCAAAGGATTTACAAATCCCGCGCATCTCTAGGTTCAAAAAATCACACCCCTTTCACTCTGTATTGTAAAAAACGGGCGGATAGGCTCACCCTATCCGCCTCATAAAATCACTTCTTAATAGGGAGTGTTTTCGTCAAGATAATCCTTGGCGTTGTCACGGTCAACTATTGTTGTAGGAATGATTTTTTCAAATTCAGCAGGCTTGTTACCGCCTAAAATTTCAACAGCCATATCAACTGCATCCTTTACCATTGCAGGTGAATAAAGAGCAGATTCAATATAAATATCACTGTTTTCTTCTGCAAGCATCATATTAAAGTATTCCTGGCATCCGCCACCGCCTGTGATAACCTTAATGTCTGTGCGTCCCGCATCACGAATTGCCTGAATAGCACCGATAGATGTTTCGTCATCCATTGAGTAAACGGCGTCAATCTGAGGATTAGCTGTAAGAATGTCGGCCATATCAGCAAGACCTGCTTCACGAGTGAACTGTGTTGCATATTCAACAGTCTTTATATCGGGAGCGATTTCTGCAAGACGGTCAAGGAAGCCCTTCTTACGAAGCTCTGCAACAGAACCTGAAGTAGGAACATCAAGAATTACAACATTTCCCTCTGTACCAATCTTGTCAACAACATACTTTGCACCCTGGTATCCCATATCGTAGTTGTCGCCTGATACACGGTAAACGCCGTCAACATTGATTGCGATATCAAAGTTTACTACAATAACACCATCTTCAACACACTGTGCAATCGGCACTTCCATACCTTCCCACTGTGGGAAAGCAACTATTGCATCAACACCCCACACACTTAGTTCATCAATCTGTGTTGTCATCTGCTCAGCATTTTCACTGATAAGAATCTTGTAGTCAATAACATCTGCAAGCTCCTTGCAACGAAGCTCTGCATTGTATGCAACAGCTCCAACCCAACCGTGAGTAACTGCGGGTGCGAGAATTCCAACCTTGTACTTTTCTGCTGTCTCAACCGCGTCATTTACATCAACGGGTCTTCCGCCGCAGCTAAAAAGCGAAATCGCCATTACTGCAACAAGCAATAAAGCAACAATTCTTGTAAGTTTCATAATAAACCTCCTATGTAGCCGAATTTTATGGCTTTTATATGATAGTTCACTTAGGTCTCTATCACATTTCCATTATACACCAAATACAAAGCTATGTCAATATTAATTTATAACTCTTACTACCGAATTTTTCCTCATAATTAAATTTTTTTGCCATCAAGATATGCATAAATAAGATTATCTCCCTCATATACAAGCTTCAAAGAGAAAAATTCCCGTCTTGTATCAAGAAGCCTTAAAAATATTCTGTCCCCCTCCCACAGGGTAAGATTATAAAGCTCTTTTTTGTCAATCCATTCAAGTACGCCCTCGTCACATTCTTTCAAAACGCCCTCATACCTGTCAGCGGTAAAAAGGTGCATATATTCTGTGCCGTACCTGTCACTTACAAAGGTGACTATTCCCCTGTAGGCATAGGACAAAAGTGTAAGCCCCGTTTCTTCAGAAACTTCGCGCAAAACACAGTCCTCGGGACTTTCCCCCTCCTTGAATTTCCCGCCAACTCCGATCCACTTTCCGCTGTTTTCGTCATTTTCTTTCGACACCCTGTGAAGCATCAGGTACCTGTTTTCCTTTTCAATATAGCAAAGCGACGAGATTTTCATATAAAAAACCCTTTCCCACTGTAATCTGACGATGTTTTTTTAGTATATTTTACCATAACCGGCTGTAGTTTGCAATATTTACTCTGAATAATACTTGATGAATATTAAAAATCGTGGTACAATATAGATGTTGTATGATACAACAATATAACAAAAGGAGATGGTTTTTTGCCAAACTTCGTATGGCTCATAACAGCTGTGGTTTTCGCACTTTTTGAAGCAGCAACCGTAAGCCTTGTCTGCATCTGGTTTGCAGGCGGTGCTCTGGTCGCCTGGATTTGTGCACTTCTGGGACTTAATATCTATGTGCAGATCGCCCTGTTCATTATTGTATCGGCAATCCTGCTCATTGCTACAAGACCTGTAGTCAAAAAACTTTTGAAAAAGCGCGGAACTGAAACAAACCTTGACAGACTTATAGGAAAAAGAGTAATTATAAGTGAAAAGGTTGACAACATCGCCGGCACCGGCAGATGCAGTATAGGCGGTGTAAGCTGGAGTGTGCGCTCTGTCGATGATAATGTAATAGATGTCGGCAAAGAAGTGACAATTGAACGGATTGAAGGCGTTCATTTACTAGTAAAAGAATAAATACATAAGCCTCACGGCAGAAAGGATTATTTATGGAAATAGTAATTTTTATTGTACTCGTTTTAATCATAATCGCAGCAAATATCAAAGTTGTACCTCAGGCTCACGCATTTATAATTGAGCGCTTCGGTGCATACAGCGACACATGGAATGTGGGTATTCACATTAAAATTCCCTTTATTGACAAGATTGCAGGAAAGGTAAATCTAAAGGAGCACGTTGCAGACTTTGCTCCTCAGCCTGTTATCACAAAAGATAATGTAACTATGCATATAGATACAGTTGTATTCTATCAGATAACAGACCCGAAGCTTTTCACCTATGGCGTTGAAAGACCTATGCTTGCCATTGAAAATCTTACCGCAACAACACTCAGAAATATCATCGGTGATTTAGAGCTTGACGAAACACTCACCTCAAGAGATATGGTAAACACAAAAATCCGTGCAATTCTTGACGAGGCTACAGACCCCTGGGGCATTAAAATCAACAGAGTTGAGCTTAAAAACATTGTTCCTCCCTCAGAAATCCAGGATGCAATGGAAAAGCAGATGAAAGCTGAACGTGAAAGACGAGAATCTATCCTCAAGGCAGAGGGTGAAAAGAAATCCGCAATTCTTATTGCCGAGGGTGAAAAAGAAGCGGCTATACTCAGAGCAGATGCAAAAAAAGAAGCGGCTATAAAAGAAGCCGAGGGACAGGCGCAAGGTATCCTTACTGTTCAGAGCGCTATTGCAGAGGGTATCAAGAGAATAAATGACGCAGCACCGGGCGAGGGCTACCTCACCATAAAAGCCCTTGAAAGCTTTGAAAAGGCTGCTGACGGCAAGGCAACAAAGATCATTATCCCCTCTGAGATTCAAGGAATAGCCGGACTTGTATCAAGCCTCAAGGAAATCTCGACTGAAAGCAAAGAAAAGTAACAAAGTACGAAACAAATCAAAAAATCGCAGGGCAATTGCTCTGCGATTTTGTTTTGTTCACAAATTATATTATTTTCGTTCACATATTTGCTCTATGATTTGTTTTTGAAATTTGGTAGAATAAGATGTTGTAATATGCAAAAATTTACACAGTTGTTTTAAACCCCCGGATTCCGGGGAAAAGTACTACTATACTTTTTCGTGTAGAAAAGGACGGATTTTTTATGAAAAGAGAACTTATTAAGAGCCTTTATGACGACTCTGCCCTGTTTGCAGGCAAAGAAGTTGTTCTTGGCGGATGGGCAAGAAGCGTCAGAGACAGTAAAGCATTCGGCTTTATCGACCTTTACGACGGAAGCTGCTTTAAATGCGTGCAGGTAGTTTTTGAAAGAGAAAAAATTGACAATTACGACGAAATAGCAAAGCTTAATGTAGGCTCCGCAGTTGTTGTAACAGGTATTGTTGAGCTTACTCCCGAAATGAAGCAGCCCTTCGAAATAAAGGCGACAAAGGTTGAAGTTGAGGGTACATCAACTCCCGACTATCCGCTTCAGAAAAAGCGTCACACTGTTGAATATTTAAGAGAACAGGCATATCTCAGACCGAGAACAAATCTTTTCTCAGCGGTATTCAGAGTACGCAGTGAAGTGGCATATGCTATTCACAACTTTTTCCATAGCCGCGGATTTGTTTATGTTCACACTCCGCTTATCACAGCCTCCGACTGTGAGGGAGCAGGCGAAATGTTCAGAGTAACAACTCTCGATATGGAAAATCCCCCCAGAACAGAAGACGGAAAGATAGATTATTCCAAGGACTTCTTCGGCAAGAGTGCAAACCTTACCGTATCAGGTCAGCTTAACGGCGAAACCTATGCTATGGCTTTCGGTAACATCTATACATTCGGGCCCACATTCAGAGCCGAGAATTCGAACACTGCAAGACACGCGGCCGAATTCTGGATGATTGAGCCTGAAATAGCATTTGCAGACCTTGCTGACGATATGCAGCTTGCCTGGGATATGATCAAGTATATCATAAACCACGTTCTTACAAACTGCTCACAGGAGCTTGAATTCTTCAATAACTTTGTAGACAAGACGTTACTTGAAAGACTCAACTCTCTCGCACAGAGCGACTATGAAAAGGTAACATACACAGATGCAATAGAGATACTCAAAAAGAGCGGTGCCGACTTTAAGTACCCTGTTGAATGGGGATGCGACTTACAGACCGAGCACGAAAGATACCTCACCGAGCAGGTATTCAAAAAGCCTGTATTTGTAATTGATTATCCCAAGGAAATCAAGGCATTCTATATGAGAATCAACGACGACAACAAGACAGTAGCCGCAATGGACTTGCTTGTTCCCGGCGTTGGTGAAATTATCGGCGGTAGCCAGAGAGAAGAAAGACTTGATGTGCTTCAGGCGAGAATGGCAGAGCTCGGACTCAGTGAAGAAGACTACTGGTGGTATTTAAATCTCCGCAAATTCGGAGGAACAAAGCACGCAGGCTTCGGTCTCGGCTTTGAGCGTATCATTATGTACCTCACAGGAGTATCAAACATCCGTGACGTAATTCCCTACCCCAGAACAGTTGGAAACGCTGAATATTAAAAAGAAAATAAAAAGCTGAGTCGTTTGACCCAGCTTTTTTGTTATGATCAGTTTTTAAGACTATGTATCGGTGCAGGGATTCTTCCTCCGCGGGCAATGAATTTTGCAGGTGAATATGTGTTTACCTTGATAACAGGTGCGTGACCTAAAAGTCCGCCGTAGTCAACCTCGTCGCCTACATCCATACCGTATGCGGGAATTACTCTTACCGCCGTGGTCTTTGTATTGGCAACGCCTATTGAAATCTCATCGGCAATAATACCGCTGATTACTTCTTCACTTGTATCACCGGGAATTACTATCATATCAAGTCCAACCGAGCATACCGCTGTCATTGCTTCAAGCTTTTCTATTGTCAGCGAACCGCAGGAAACAGCGTCTATCATTCCCTGATCCTCGGATACGGGAATAAATGCACCCGAAAGTCCACCGACACTTGATGACGCCATTACGCCACCTTTCTTTACCGCATCATTGAGGAGTGCAAGTGCCGCAGTAGTTCCGCACGCGCCGCAGGATTCAAGTCCCATTCCCTCAAGTATATGTGCAACAGAGTCACCTATTGCGGGAGTAGGGGCAAGAGACAAGTCTACTATACCAAAAGGTACGCCGAGTCTCTTTGACGCCTCAAGGGCAACAAGCTGACCAACACGGGTTATCTTGAATGCTGTTTTCTTTATTGTTTCGGCAAGAGTCTGGAAATCACAGTCGCCGGCTCTCTTAATTGCACTTGCAACAACACCGGGTCCCGATACTCCGACGCTTAGTACTGCGTCTCCCTCTCCGACACCGTGGAATGCACCTGCCATAAAAGGGTTATCCTCTGGCGCATTTGCAAACACAACAAATTTTGCGCATCCTATCGAGCCATTGTCTCGTGTGAGGTATGCCGCGCGCTTGACGATTTTTCCCATCCTTGCAACGGCATCCATATTGATACCCGCCTTTGTTGTTGCCACATTTACCGATGAGCAGACAAGATTTGTTTCGGCAAGTGCTTCGGGGATTACCGACAGAAGTGTATCATCAGCCTTTGTCATTCCTTTCTGGACAAGGGCTCCGAAGCCGCCGATGAAGTTAATACCCAAAGTATCAGCCGCACGGTCGAGGGTTTTAGCTACATTTATAAAGCCATCGGGAGAAAGGTGTCCGCCAATAAGCGAAATCGGTGTAACCGCAACTCGCTTGTTGATAATCGGAATGCCGTATTCCTTCTCGATATTTTCTCCAACCTTTACAAGGTCCTTTGCACAGGTTGTTATTTTGTTATAAATATTGTCACAGAGCTTTTTCTCGTCACTGTCAGCACAGTCAAGAAGAGATATGCCCATTGTTGTTGTTCTGATATCGAGGTTTTCCTCATGTATCATACTTATAGTTTCAAGAATATCTGCTGTATTTAACATTATGTATCTCCAATTTCAGATTATATACGGTGCATTGAGTTGAAAATATCCTCATGCATTGTCTGTATAATAAGGCCCTTTTCGTTGCCGTGAGCTGTCATTTTATCTACAAAATCTGTAAACGGCATATCAAGTCCCGTTATATCAACAAGCATAATCATTGCAAAATAGTCGCGCATAACGCTCTGCGAAATATCCACAATATTTGCCCCGTACTTAGAGCAAAGTGCCGACACGTCGGCAATAATGCCGAGAGTATCCTTACCTGTTACTGTTATTACTGCTTTCATTGTTGTTTCCTTTCAGGTTCATATAATTTACTAAGTGTAATTATACACCATTTCAAATCTGTTTTCAAGGTCTTTTTCAAAAAACCTCAATATTTCTGCGCAAAGCATTGCTTTTGAAAGTTTTTTGTGCTACAATATATAAAATAATGCTTGTTTTCAGTGGAGGTTTATATGAACGAGTATGTAAACTATTTTGAGTATTGCGTTGATGCAAAGCCCGAGGGCACACTTAAAGTTAAAAGAATACTACTTATAGTCCTATACATATTATTCCCTGTTTTGCTTTTGGGAGTTTTATGTATGCTGAGACTGTATGTTTTGGGTTGTTTTTTGGTTCTTTTAACTGCAATGCTCTGCTTCTTTACCTGGCGCTTTGTCCAGATTGAATACGAATACCGCGTTGTAAAAGGCGAGATGACTTTTTCAAAAATTTATGGCCGGAAATCAAGGCGTGAATTTTTGAGTGTAAGGATCCAGGATATGTCTCTGCTCGCACCGTACACAGACGATTTCAAAATTCGTGCAGACTCGGTAAAAAACAAGTATTTTGCCGTGTCAACAATGAAATCTCCCGATATATATGTCGGTATCTTCAAGGATGCAAAAACAAAAGAGGAGTCCTGTATTTTCTTCGAGGCAACCGCAAAATTCGTAAAACTAGCGAAATTCTACAACAGCAATATTACTCACGAAAACCCCAATTTAAGATATTAAATCATAATGAATGTCCCTCTCAAATAAAATGTAGTAAAATATTTTTATTTGGAGGACAATATGAAAAAATTGGCAGCCATAATTTTACTTGTGTTTTGTCTTGCCACTTGCTCCTGCAAGGGAGCCGGTACTGACACTGATAAAATTCTCAATTATCAGAAAACAAGTGAGCACGATATTGTATTTTCCCTGAACGGGTACGAGTACCCGATGAATTTGTCTCTCAGAGAGGCCTCTGGCACCTACAGGAACGGCTCTGCAAGAATCACGGCAGGCGCCCTTGAGGGTGTGTGCTTTGATATGACAGACTCAAAGTTAAAAATGCTTGTAGGGGAGCTTGAGTATCTGCTGTCAGAAAATGATGCGCAGTCTCTATACTCGCTTTTTGCGGCTTTTTCAATAAAAGATGATGACTTTATAAGCTTAACCAGGGAAGAAAATTCAGACAATATGTCAGCAAGATTTGGCGGAGAATACAACTTTGCGCTGACTCTTACACCTGTTGATCTGAATGTGAAAGAAATAAACATTTCGTCAAAAAATGCCGAATGCAAAATTATATTTAATACCGAAAAGGTAAATTATGATGGATAACATTATAAATGTTCTGGAAAATGAATTTTCACTGAAAGACCACAAGGTTTATGCAGAAATAAACTTGGGTGCCCTTAAGAGGAACTACAACAGAATAGAAAAACTTGTCAGGTCAAAAGGCTTTGCAAAGGTTGTTCCCGTAATCAAGGCTGACGCGTACGGTCACGGTGCAGTGAAGTCAATGGAAGCACTGAAAAGCTGCGGTGCCGATATGTTTGCCGTTTCATCGGTTTTTGAAGCAATTGAACTTGCAAATGTCAAAAAAAATGCAGATATACTCATCCTCGGCAGCAGCTTACCCTCAGATACCGACGAGCTTTTGAAACACGACATAATACAGACTGTTTATTCTCTTGAATATGCAAAAGCTTTAAACTCTGCCTGCCACGGCAAAAAGCTTCGTGTACACATAAAACTCGATACGGGTATGAACAGACTCGGCTTTGATGCAAAAAATACCGACAAAACGGTAGAAGAAATAGCAGAGGTAACCAAACTTGAAAATCTTGCTGTTCAAGGAATTTTCACCCACTTTGCCTGTGCAGACGAGCCCGCAAATGAAAACACTGCCCTGCAGCTTTCGCGATTTGAAAATGTCATAAATAAACTTTCAGAAAAAGGTATTGACTTCAAAATCAAACACGTCTGCAACAGTGCGGGAATACTTCGCAAGGATATTCCCGTGTATGACGCAGCACGGGCAGGAATAATTCTGTACGGCCTCATGCCGTCAGATAATTTTTCGTTTGGTGAATTTGAAAATGTAATGAGCCTCAAAGCAAGAATTTCTCATATTCACGAAATAGACAAAGGGGACAGCGTAAGCTACGGAGCTGATTTTGTGGCAGATAAAAAAATGAAAATCGCCACTCTCCCCATTGGCTACGGCGACGGCTTAATCCGTGCGTATGCGGGAGCAACTGTAAAGGTTCACGGAAAGCCCTGCAGGATCGTCGGCAGAATCTGTATGGACCAGTGTATGATTGATATAACAGGTCTTGATGTGAAGCTCGGCGACGAGGCGGTAATCTTTGATTCAAGCGAGGAAATAAACGCTCTTGCAAAGCTTGCAGGCACTATAAATTATGAGGTTGTGTGCCTTATCAGTAAACGCATTCCGAGAATATATATCGAAAAATGAGCAAAGGCAGGATTTAACTCCTGCCTTTTATTATCATTTTCAGAGTTAAAATTGTTTTAAATAATAGATATGCAATATTTACCAAAAATCCAAAAGTCAAGCCTGCCTCGTTGCACTTCATATATTGGGATAAAGTATCATAAAAGTGTTGTATATTTGTGAATTTTAGTACAAAGGCTATTATCTAAACAAAATTGTCTTTGTTTTTTATACAAAAATGTAAAAAATCTCAATTCTTCTTGATAAAAATGTTTTTCTGTGGTATAATAACCATGCTAAACATAACTAAATACTAATGAAGTGGGAGTATTTCTTTTATGGGGATACTATACCCTTTTTTTGCCATACTATTTTTAACTTTGTTAAAAACGCAAGTTCCACTAAATAGTGTGGTAAAAATCCTACTTCTATTTTAGTTATGTTTAGCGACAATTGGAGTTTGCGTTTTTTGTGCGTCAACTCTAGTTGACGCACTTTTTATTTTTAGGAGGAGAATTAAATGAAAAACAAAAAAATTAGTAGGTTAGTTGTATTTATTCTATGTATCCTTATATTATCTGCAATTGCATCTCATGTATATGCAAATGATTCTATTAGTGTATACTTAGACAACGAGGAAATACAGTTCGGATTAGAACCGCAGATAATCAACGGAAGAACTTTAGTCCCGATGAGAGCTGTATTTGAAAAACTTGGTGCAACGGTTGAATGGATCAAGGAAACGCAAACAGTTATCTCAACTAAGGAAGATACAAAAATCGCTTTAACTATCAACAGCGATACAATGTATGTAAATGATATTCC
>JAZSET010000054.1:0-3492 GCA_045531795.1 Eubacteriales bacterium
GCTCGCCACCGATGATAGTAACGGAGATCTTAGCGTCAGACTGCGAAACTGTATCAGATGCACTTACTGGAGATGTCGGCTCAGAGTCACCACCGCCAGTAAGCATAGCGATTAAAAGCCATACAGCAAGCACAGCGGTGACGATAATTTTCTTTTTCTGCTCCCAATCTTTTTTGCGTGTCCAAACAATAAAAATTGCCAGCGGCGGGAAAATAAGGCATGAAGCCCAAAACACCCAGTCTTTATCTAAGAAAGGCGTATTATCTTTAGGCTTTACAGCACCTGAAGATGTAGCTGATAGCTTCCAGCGATTTCCGCAATTCTGACAAATCGCCTCGGTATGCGTTTTTGATACTGTCTTAGGAAAAAGAAATGCCAACCAACTAAATAAGCATCCACATCCCCATCGAGTTTTGCTCTTTATCTCAGTAATTGCTTCAACTTTTACATTTTCACTTCCACATTTTGGACATATCATAAATTATCCCTCCTACGCTTTATCCTCATGATGGTACGATTCGAGCCTTGCGACTTTAATAGCCAACTCATGAAGCTGTTCAATATATTTTTTAACATCTTCATACATACGCTTTTTAGATTCTCTCTCTTCACAAAGCGACTGCCTCACCGCTTCCAGCATCTGCTGTAAGAAAGTATTGTTTTGCTCCAAAATCGTAATAGTATGAGCCTGACACACATCTTGCTGATGGTGCATATCTAAAAGCCGAGCGATATTCTGGTCGTGCAAAAGGCTAAGCTTTGCGACCTCGTCTTTGCTGGAAGCCTCTAATGCCTCAAAGCGAGCTCTCAAACGCTCCTCTTCAGCTGACTTTAGGCGGACAACCTCTTGTAACGCCATTTTTTCAAGATAATATTCTTTAGCTCGGCTTTCGTCAAATAATTCTTCAGGGCTATCATTTTCCGGCTCTTCAACGGTACCCAAAACCACCTTAACAATTGGTTTAACAGTGACCTCATACTGAAACCCTGACGGGTCGCAATCGTCTTTAAGTACTCGTATTACGGAAGATTTAGAAACCTCCTGCCTGCCGTACTCTGCTGTGACCAGTTTGTAAACATCATTGGCACTAAGCCCTTTTTCTTTACAAACCTTGCGCAATTTCAACACGATTCGTGCAGTTCGTTCGCCGCTTGGCACGGTTACTATTACCCCCTTTTATTTGTTTTGTTACTTTTTCTGACACGGAATTGATTCATTTTGGCACAAATTGAAACTTGATTGATATATCTGACAATGTTAAAATCCAATCAACAATTTAACTCGTTGAATTATCTTGATTTTAATGTAAACTTTTTCCACTGTCAATAAAATAGTAATAAATATCGAAAGGGGAACCTACAAATGACCGATTATTCGGACATTATCAAGCGAGAGTATTTGCTTTGCGAGATAGAAACCTTTATTGAAGATGCTCCGACCGACGTTCTCGAGAAAATTATCGAATTTCTTAAAAATTTATCAATAAGTGTACCATAAATAGTACATTCCAATATGTAGTGGTTGCAAATGCTATAAAAAAGTGCTATATTTTACATACAAGACAAACAAATGTTCTTTTGACGCGAAAGGAGAGCCAAAATGAGTGAAAGAAAACCCAAGAATCCGCTTCCAGAGAAGATTGACAAAGACCAGATGATAGAAAAGATTGTAAAAACTCTGAAACGCTCAGACTACTGTGATGTATATATGATATATGTATGTTTAGGTCTTTTGGAAAAAGAAGACAGCCAGAAATAAAATAATTTGAGGGATAGGTGTTGTGCCTACCCCTCTTTTTTTATTCGTTTTTTGAAGCCTCTGCGAGTTTTTTAACTATATCAGCAATTACCTCCCACTCTGATTCATCAAGCTGAGCAAGAGCCAGTATTAAATTCTGCTTGAAGTGGTCGAGTTCGCCGTCTGGGTGTCCTACCGTACGGAAGAACATTGCTATCTCAGCTTCACGCTCAAGGCTGTTGAACATCTCGCCCTCGCCAGTTTCGAGCCAGTGGCGATTAACGTTGAACTCTCTGCAAATGTCTGCAAGAGTTCGTTCGCTGGGGGTTCTTTGACCGATTTCGATTACAGCAACATAATTTTGGGTAATGTTGAGCCTTTCTGCAAATCGAGCTTGAGTCAATCCTAAGTTCTGTCTGATTTGCTTTATTCTCTTATACATAATATATATCACCTCCTTACGAGTATATAATAACACATTTTATTTACTGTGTCAATAATTCTATAATAAAATTTCAAAAATATATTGACTTAGAAGTGATTGTGTGATATTATGTATTTACAAAGTCAATAAAATACACAAACGGAGGAAATAAAAATGAGACACTTTGTAAAACCACATTTTAGCGGATGGCACGAAGTTGACAAGGAGCATTTTGACAGCTTCGTTGCCAACATAAGAGAAGGCGCAACCGCCATGAGCGAAGCACAAAAAGAAGAGTGTATAAAAGCACGCACCAGAATTGAAAAGGGAGGTGAAACAAATGTCCGATAAAGCAAAAGAGATTCTCGCAAGCATCGCTGACAGCGTGGACAAGCTGGATGACACAAGCAAGGCATTTCTTGAGGGTTATATAACCCGTGCCGTTCAGGAATCAGGTAATAGGCAGGCAGAGGATAGAAAAGCAGACAGCAAGGAGGAAGAGTAATGACGGTACCGACGCTTAAAACGCTGACCATTACCGAAACGCTTAATATCCTACGAAACACATACGGCATGAAAATAAGTCAGCCAACACTCGAAGCAGGCATCAGGCAGGGGGTATATCCGTTCGGTGTCTGCATCGAGCTTGAGCGATGTGTCTATCAGATATATGAGGCTATGCTTTATAGATGGATAGATGAACGCTGTGTTCAGGAAGAAGTTCCGACTTTACCGTCGGCAACATAATAATCGGAAAGGAGAAAATACAATGCAAATAATCAAAACAATACTCGTGCATCTGGCATTAGCCACGGCCGCCGCATGGATACTTATGACACCGCAGATATTCAGGCTTGCGGCGCAGTCGAGGATATACCCCGGCATTGGCGGCGAGATATTCTGGCCGTTCATTCCGCTCTTTGTGTGGGGCTTGTGGAAATGCGCAAAAGATACGTTCAGCAGAAAGGGGGAGAATAATGCACCCAGTGAAAAAACAAACGTGGCTTAGCCAGCAGCGACAGGCAAGAGGAATGACACAGCAACAAGTAGCTGAGCTTACTGGATTACACCAAGCCGCATATTGCAATATTGAAAGCGGAAAGAGAAAGCCAAGCGTAAAAATTGCCAAGCGCATAGGTGAAGTGCTTGGATTTGATTGGACTATTCTCTTTGATGAAGCCGGTATCGAATGCGACGAAGAGGAGGGAGAAGAATGACCAAGCAACAGGAGAAAGCTTACAGCAAGATTATTTTCCCGGCAATCGCAAAGTGGATGATAGAAAATAAAGTAACTTACCGCATGATTTCAAAGGTTACATAAGTCGGAGGC
>JAZSET010000098.1:0-32619 GCA_045531795.1 Eubacteriales bacterium
GCTCTATCGATGAAGTAGACGGCAAAAAACGTGTTCGTGAGTTTTATGCGATGTCGAAGGAACAGGCGTATTCTATCCTCGAAACGATTGCTATTCTCGGCGGTCGAAAGGACAGGCTTCATCTGTATGAGCCGACCACGGAGGAGAAAAAGAGCGAGAATTTGGCTCAGGAGATCGAAGAAGAACACATTGAGCGTCTTTCTCCGTTCGCTTTCTCAAAGTGCAAAATCCCCGTTGGCGCAACGATTACGTTCATTCATCAGGGCAACGCCAACTCCGGTGCGCAATGCACCGTGGTGGATGATAAGACGGTTGAGTATCAGGGGCGCAGACTATCCCTCTCCGCCCTTGCAACCGAGCTTACGGGAAGTAAATGGGGCGTTGCCGGACCGCGTTATTTCAAATATAACGGTGTATGGCTGAATGAGCTCCGAGCCAAAGAAGAAGGTTGGAAGGTGACCTCGCGCCTTGATGACGTGTGGATCATTCCTTGCAACCCGAAATATTACGATATCGTCGCCGCGTTCGACCACCTCGATGTGATCGAATGGAGTCAGTCGACTAATACGACCGTGGGCGATACTGTATACATATACGTCGGAGAAAAATACAAGTCGATTATGTTCAAATGCGAGGTAATCGCAGCCGATCAGTACGGCAACCGTTCTACCGACGATTATCCGTATTATAAGGAACTGGCGAAAGATCCCGAAGCACGTTATATGAAGCTGAAATTGGTTGAGAAATACCCCGCAGGACAGTATCCGCTCAAGGAGCTCAAAGAAAACGGTCTCACGAGCGTTCAGGGACGGAGCAAGGCAACCGTGCAATTGATGAAGTATTTGAACAAATAATTTTTTTGATTGTATTAAATCGTATGATATAAACCATTAAGAATAATTAGACCAATTATGATGTCAATTGATAAAAGTCGAGGAACAAGTATGATTCTTTCAAAACAATTTTTAGATGAACAGGTTCAAAAAAGAGTTTTAAATGAAAATTTTTACTATGGTATTTATTCACATGGTAAAAGAACAGAAAGAGCACAATATGATGTGTTTGTATCGTATAGTTGGAATGACAGATCGTATGCAGATAAGGTGGTTCAACTATTAGAACGCAATGGATATTCAGTATATATTGATTATAATGACAACCGTTTGGACCGAAATAATGTAACAGAAGAAACGGCTAAACGTATAATTATTGAGATGAAAAAGTGTAAATGTCTTTTATATTTATATTCACCCAATTCTTCCGTGTCAAAATGGTGCCCTTGGGAAGTTGGCGTTTTTTCTGGAATGAAATCTTTTAGGTGTGCTAATTTGCCTTTAATTCATAAGAACGGAGAGGATTTTAAAAAACAGGAATATTTAGAAATATATCCTTATGTTGATTATGCGCTAATTGAAGATAAGAGTCGTCACGAATTTTGGGTATGTGAAAGTGACAGTAAATATACATCGCTAAGAGAATGGATTGATGGTGGCAGCTTGAAGGAACATTAAAAAGTATTAAAGGAGAAAGAGCATGAAAAAAAGAGTCTTTATTAGTTTTGCTAAAGAGGATATTCGTTTGAGAGATCTACTTGTTGGGCAATCGCGTAATGACAATTGTCCATTTGAATTCATTGATATGTCAGTTAAACAGCCGTGGGATTCTGCCTGGAAAACTAATTGCAGAACAAAAATCAAAGGTTGTGCTGGCGTAATTGCTTTTATTACACGAAACACCAAAAATGCTACTGGTGAATTGTGGGAGATCAAGTGCGCGAAAGAAGAGGGGATTCCTTGCCTTGGAGTACGGGGATATTCTTATGATTATTCTGTACCGATTCCTCAAGAAATCATGCCGATAAATGTTGTTGATTGGAACTGGAATAATATATCAAACTGGATAAATTTAATATAATTTTTTCGGGGGGGGAACATATGAGAAAGGCATTAGTTGTAGGATTGAATGATTATCCACGCTATCCTTTGAAAGGATGTATAAATGACGCAAAAGCTGTGGCAGAAATACTATCAAAAAATGAAGATGGCTCGCCTAATTTTGCTATTAAAACCATTTATAATATAGTTACTCGAGGAACTCTAATGAAAAGTATTCGGGATTTATTTGATGGCAAGAGCGATGTGGAACTGCTTTATTTTTCTGGACATGGAGCAATTAGCAATGGCGTCAGTTATATTGTAACTACAGATTATGACGAATACAATTTGGGAGTTAGGCTGGATGATATATTGCAAGTAGCCAATGCATCAAAGGCCAAACACAGAATAATTGTGTTGGATTCTTGTTATTCTGGTGCGATGGGAACTCCGGGTTTGTTTGGCAATGCTAATGCTATAATAGGGGATGGCTTAACTATACTAACTTCCAGTATGTCGAATGAAACATCGGCTGAGCTGAATGAACATGGCCTATTTACATCTCTGCTTTTGGAAGCACTAAAAGGCGGGGCAGCTGATGTAACAGGTAGTATAACCCCTGGTAGTATATATGCATATATTGATAAGGCTCTTGGACCCTGGGAACAGCGACCGGTATTTAAAACAAATGTATCTTCTTTTTTGTCGATTAGAAATGTTGTGCCTTTTGTGCCGATTGATTGTTTACGAAAAATGACGACATATTTTTGTGATTCGAATGACGAACTAAAGCTAAATCCTTCTTACGAGTATACAAATAATCCTGAAATTGAGCACACGGTTATTGAACCATATGCAGTTGATTCAAATGTAGTTATTTTTAAGAATTTGCAAAAACTTGAAAGCGCAGGATTGCTTTATCCAGTCGGCGAGGAACATATGTATTACGCTGCACTTAATTGCAAATCTTGCAAATTAACACCATTAGGACAGCACTACTGGAAACTTATTAAAAGTGGTAAAATATAATTAATAGAAATCCTTGTTTTACAGTGTTTCTTTCATATTGATACAATAAGGTGTGCAGCTTGGTTACTTATTTTCTGAATATACTGGCATATATTATTTGATTCTCATTTTGTCAAAAATTTTGTCAAGCAAAAATAAAAGGTTAGAATTTCTTGAATTATCAAGGAATTCTAACCTTTGTTCATTGGTCTCCAAAACCGCGTGTCCAGAGTTCGAGTCTTTGTGCCCCTGCCAAAAATCCGAAAGCAAAGCTTTCGGATTTTTTTATTTGTGTTCTTCAGGCAAATATATTTACACTTATTTTAGCGAGGTGTTTTTCATAGCTTTAATTGTCTGTAAAACAGCTTCTTTTTGCGTAGAGGTGAGAAATGCCCATTCATTAAACAACTCTTTGAGCTCGGGCGTTGCTTCAATCATTTCATTTTCAGCAAAGAACTGAGAAAGGGTTATTCCAAGTGTATCACATATGATTTCAAGTGTTCCAAGTGTCGGACAATTTCCTCTTGTGAAAATGTTTGTAAGGGTAGATTCGGAAATGTTACCTTTTTTGGCGAGTCTGTAACGAGTCCAACCTTTGTTTTTCAGTGCTCTGTTAAGCAATTTTTGTATATCCATAGAATCACCTTCCTTATGTAAGTATTTTACAGTTAAAACGAGAGGCTTTGTAGATGGCAGAAAGAGATGTATATACAACTCTATATTATAATATTAGTGTTCGCTGTAAAGCAAGAGAATATATTTAAAAATTATAACAATATATTTATATCATTCCCAATCCGCTGTTTTGGGGAAAAGTATTTTAACGGAAATCTCACTAAAACCATTACTGCCGTTGCACATAACTATAAATATATCACAAAAATACATAACAAAAGTTATGTGAATTATTCATTCTGTTGACACCGGTTTTTGGGAAAGTTATAATTGAATTTACAGGGATATTTATAAGGAGGGGGATTTATTGAAATACTATCTGGCCATAGATATTGGTGCTTCAAGCGGCAGACACATTCTCGGAAGCGTACAGAACGGAAAACTTTGTCTTGAAGAAATATACCGCTTTGAAAATAATCTTTCACAAGGCACTGACGGACTTGTCTGGGACATAGACCATCTTGTAAATGAAGTTAAAAGTGGTATTAAGCAATGTGCTGCACTTGGTAAAATCCCAACAACAGTTGCGATTGACACCTGGGGTGTTGATTATGTTCTTCTTGATAATAATGAAAAGATAATTGAGCCTGTATTTGCATACCGTAACGACAGAACTTTATAATCTATTCCTCTGGTAGAGGAGATTATCTCTTTTGAAGCATTGTATGCTAAAACAGGTATTCAGAAATTAAACTATAACACAATATATCAGTTATACTGTGACAAGCTTGCAGGAAGACTCGAGAGGGCACAGTACTTTATGATGATACCCGACTATTTAAGCTATTGTCTTACGGGTGTTGTAAACAACGAATATACAAATGCCACCACGAGTGCTATGGTTAATGCCATAACAAAAACCTGGGACGGGGAGGTAATCGAAAAACTCGGTTATCCGAAGCACTTGTTTGGAAAACTTTCTCTGCCGGGACACGAAATAGGTATGTTTTCAGATGAAATGGCAGAATATGCAGGGTTTTTCGCAAAGGTAATTTCCTGCCCGAGCCACGACACGGCAAGTGCTGTCGCGGGAACCCCTCTTCTTGATAACAGCCTTTATGTATCTTCGGGCACATGGAGTCTTATTGGTGCAGAAAACACAGAAGCAATACTTGGAGACGTAGCACGAAAAGCAAATTTTGCAAACGAGGGCGGAATTGAATACCGTTTCCGCTTCCTCAAGAACTATATCGGAATGTGGTTCTTCCAGAATATACGCCGTAATCTGAACAAAAAATACAGTTACGATGAGATGATGAAAATGGCTATGGACTGTGGAGAATATACATATATTGATGTTATGGCAGATGAGTTTATGGCGCCCGAAAATATGGTAGAGGCCATAAAAAAATATCTGTCAAAACCTGATATGCCTCTTGATAAACTTCTGAACACTGTTTATCATTCCCTTGCAAAATCCTATAATAATGCGGTTGAGGAAATAGAGGGAATTATAGGAAAGAAGATTGACAACATATTTATTGTGGGTGGAGGCAGCGCCGACACATATCTGAATGCACTTACGGCAAAGTATACAGGTAAAAAGGTATTTGCGGGACCAAAAGAGGCGACGGCAACAGGAAATCTGATTTCCCAGCTGATGGCGGATAACGGCATAACTTTAAGCAAGGCAAGAGATATTGTCAGAAAAACATTTAATGTAGAAGAGGTGAATTTATGAGTTACAATGAGGCAAAGGCGTTATACGCCAAATACGGTATTGATACCGACAAGGCAATAAAGATTTTAAAGGATGTTCCCGTAGCACTTCATTGCTGGCAGGGCGATGATGTTTTAGGCTTTGACGCCAAGGGCGGCATCGGCTCTTTAAGCGGAGGAATACAGACAACGGGTAACTATCCGGGACGAGCAAGAACACCTGAGGAGCTTATGGCAGACTTTGATGTGGCACTTAAGCTTTGTCCGGGCGCGAAGAAACTGAATCTTCATGCTTGTTATGCAATATTTGACGAAGAAAACGGCGGTTGGGTAGACAGAGACAAGCTTGAACCGAAGCACTTTAAAAAGTGGGTTGATTTCTGCCGTGAAAGAGGACTTGGAATTGACTTTAACCCTACATTTTTCGGTCATCCCATGTGTGACCCGCTTACCTTGTCAAGCCCCAACGAAAAAACAAGAAAATTCTGGATTGAC
The DNA here is from genome assembly GCA_045531795.1 of Eubacteriales bacterium. Taxonomy (GTDB): domain Bacteria; phylum Bacillota; class Clostridia; order Oscillospirales; family CAG-272; genus UBA4717. Next base: position 5,712 of record JAZSET010000098.1, read on the forward strand.
CACGGCAAGGCTTGTATACGCATATCAAACTATTTTGCAAAAGAGCTTGGTATTCCCTGCGTTATGAACATCTGGACAGGCGACGGACTTAAGGATATACCCTCAGACAGAATCGGTCCGCGTATGCGCAAGAAAGCATCTATTGATGAGATTCTTTCAGAGCCGTTTGATTTTAATATGGTTAAGCCCTGTGTTGAATCAAAGGTGTTTGGTATAGGTGTTGAGTCATACACAGTTGGAAGTGCTGAGTTTTCGCTCAGCTATGCAGCGATGAATAAGGATAAGTGTATCCCTCTTATGGATAACGGTCACTATCATCCCACAGAGCTTGTAAGCGATAAAATTCCCGCACTTTTAACATTCTTCGATGAAATTGCACTTCACATTACCCGCGGAGTCCGTTGGGACAGTGACCACGTTGTATTGCTTGATGATGAAACAAAGGAAATCGCAAAAGAGATTGTACGCTGCGGCGGACTTGACGGCAGAGTAAAGATAGCTCTTGACTATTTTGACGCGTCAATTAATCGTATAGCTGCCTGGGTTGTGGGCTTCAGAAATCTGCAAAAGGCACTTCTTATGGCACTTCTTATGCCAATGGATGAGTTTAAGTCTATGCAGGACAGCGGCGATTTTACAGAGCTTATGGTCAGTGCTGAGGAGTATAAGACTATGCCTTTCGGCGAAATCTGGGCTGAGTACTGCAGAGGATGCAACGCACCCGTTGACGGCGAGTGGTTTAAAGAAGTAAAGAAATATGAGAACGAAATACTTATAAAGAGGTAAACAAAATGAAAAATATTCTTAATGCACCGTTTGTAGAAGAAATGAAAAAGATGACTGCCAATATGTACAGACTCGGCTGGGACGAAAGAAACGGCGGTAACATCAGCTATATGCTTGATGAAAAAGAGGTCGGAGAATATCTTGACCTTGATAATGTAGTCCGCACAATTCCCACCGGCTTTGATGCAACAAAGCTTATCGGCAAGATCTTTATTGTAACAGGTACAGGCAAGTACTTTAAAAATGTTGAACACGATCCCGAAACAAACCTTGGTATTATCCGTATAGCAAAAGACGGCACAACGGCAGAGCTTCTTTGGGGATATAAGGACGGGGGCAGATTTACAAGCGAACTTCCCGCACACCTTATGAGCCATATGTCAAGACTTTCAGTTGATCCTGAAAACCGTGTTGTAATGCACAGCCACCCTACATATACTCTTGCGATGAATTATGTTCACGAGCTTGATGAAAAGAAGTTTACACATACTCTCTGGGAGATGTGCACCGAATGTATAGTTGTATTCCCAGATGGTATAGGAATCCTTCCCTGGCTGCTTTGCGGTACAAACTCAATCGCAGAGGCAACTGCAGAGAAGATGAAAGAGTACAGACTCGTTGTATGGGGTATGCACGGAATCTACGGTGTCGGTAAGAGCCTTGACGAAGCATTCGGACTTATCGAAACAGTTGAAAAGGCAGCACAGATTTATATGCTTACAGCTCATCTGCCCAGAGTAAACACTATTAAGGACAGCGAAATGAAAGAGCTTGCAGAGTTCTTCGGTGTTGATTACAGAAAAGATTTCCTTGATCTTTGATTTTCATAAAAAAATCCTTTGTGCCGGTCCGGCACAAAGGATTTTTTGTTTAATCAAAATAATACTATTCTAAAACGGCAGATGTGATTGACAAAATACAATTTATAGAGTATAATGAAAACAGTAAGTAAACGAGAGGGCATAATGCCCAATACATAAAAAGGAGAGATATTATGGCATTCTGGGAAAAATTCAAGAAAACAGCCGGTGAGGTTGGCGAAAAGCTTTCCGACTCGGGTAAAAAAGCAGTTGACAAAACAAAGGACCTTGCAGAAATTGCAAAGCTTTCTTTGAAAGTAAATGAGGAAGAAAAGAAAATTTCAGACGCTTTTGAAAAGATTGGATGCGAGTATGTAAAGCAGTTTGCAGAAGACGAAAACCGCATTCTTCCCGAAGTAATTGACTCTGTTTTTGAAGCAAAAAAGAAAATCGCAGAGCTTGAAGAGCGTATTCGCGAGATAAAAGGTCAGAAAATCTGCACTGTATGCTCTGCAGTTTTTGATGATGATTCAAGGTTCTGTCCTAAATGCGGCAAAACTACTGAGGAAGCATCAGAAGAAGCACCTGTTAATGAACAGGAATAAGGATATGTGACTAAAGAGTCCAAAGAGTGTGATTTTGCACTTTTCGGGCTCTTTTTTTATTAACTTGAGCCTATTAACAAATAATTCACACAAAAGCAATAGAATATCATTGAATTTGGGACAGAATAATGGTAAATTATATTAGCACTCGAAAAGTCCGAGTGCTAATATAATGGCAAAAAGCTCTTTTCGGGAGGTGATGAAGTGTCCTTTGAAGAAATAGAGCTCAGTGAAAGAAAAAAGCTGATTTTAAAGGCGATCGTGGACTCTCACATCAAAAACGGAGAGCCTGTCGGTTCAAAATATCTTGCTGAAAACAAGCAGATATCCTGTTCGTCTGCTACTATCAGAAATGAAATGGCGGAGCTTGAAGCTGCAGGATACCTTGAACAGCCCCACTCTTCCTCAGGCAGAGTGCCCTCTGAAAAGGGATACAGATTTTATGTTGACTCATTGATGCAACAGTATGATATGACCTCATCAGAGATAGCGGAGCTTAACAAAATTCTTACTGCAAAGCATACGGAGGCTGACGGTATTCTCGAAAGTGCCACAAAGGTTATGTCGGCGATGACGAACTATACCGGCCTTACAATGAGACCTAAAGCGTCGGGCGTAACGATAAGTCGATTTGATACGATGTACGTTGATGCTGCTTGCTTTGCACTGATTGTGCTGACGAGTACAGGTGATATAAAAACAAAGAAAATCAGACCCGGCTTTGAGATAGGTCAGGAAAGCGTCAAAATGATTGGCGAGGCGCTCAATGCTACACTTTCGGGAATGGATCCTGAACAGATAAATGTTCCCGTTATACTAGAGCTTGAACGCAGGCTTGGCGAGTATGATATGCTCGCAAATCCTCTTGTGAGAATTATTTATGATATTTTAAAGGGCGGGGTTGGCTCGGAACTGAAATATCAGGGAGTTAACCACCTGCTTGAGTATCCCGAATTTTCAGATACGGAAAAGCTTAAGCACCTGCTTGGAGCATTTGACAATAAAAGCGGACTGCTTGACGTGGTATCAAAGGAAATGGGAGATGACACAAAAATAATCATTGGCTCTGAAAATCCCCTTGATGAAATGAACGATTCGTCTATTGTCTTTAAGTCAATAAGAGTCGGCGGCAAGGCAGTGGGGGCTATCGGAATTGTCGGCCCGAGACGAATGGATTACGCAAGGGTATGTGCTATGGTAAAGTACATAGCGGAGGCTCTTGAAAAAACAATGGATTTCGGTGTTCTATTACCGGGAGAGCTCGCAGAACCGGTGGGGAATGAAAACAGTGAAAGGAAATGAAAAATGGCAGAGGAAATAAAGAAAGAAGAACAGAAAAAGAAGACGTGCGAAAAAAAGTCTTCTTCTGATGACAAGAAGCTTAAGGGTGAGCTTGAAAAGTTAAAAAAGGAGCTTGATGCGAGTAAAAACGAGCTTGACGAGCAGAAAGAAAAGTATCTGAGAATGGTAGCTGAGTATGACAATTACAGAAAGCGTACCACAAAAGAAAAGGAGAGCATATATACAGATGCATATTTTGATGCACTCGGACAAATGCTTCCTATAATTGATAATATTGAAAGAGCCGCCGCTTACAGCGATGGTGAAAAGGTAGCAGAGGGAGTAAAGCTGATACTTAAGAGCGTGAACGATCTTCTTGAAAAAATGCAGGTTACCGCTTATGCTGCCACAGGTGATGAATTTGACCCCAATATTCACGATGCAATGCTTCATGTTGAACGGGATGACCTTGGTGAAAATGTGATAGCAGATGTATATGAAAAGGGATATAAAAAAGGTGACCGGGTTTTAAGACACGCCAAGGTTACCGTAGCTAACTGAGAACAAAATAAAAATCAAAATATAATTTGGAGGACAAATTACTATGGGAAAGATTATCGGTATAGATTTAGGTACAACAAATTCATGTGTTGCAGTTTTTGAGGGCGGTGAGCCTATTGTAATCACCAACCCCGAGGGCGCACGTACAACTCCGTCTGTTGTTTCATTTTCAAAAACAGGCGAGCGTATGGTAGGTCAGGTTGCAAAGAGACAGAGCATCACAAATCCCGAGGGTACTGTTATCTCAATCAAGAGAGAAATGGGTACTGCATATAAGGCAACAATCGGAGATCAGTCATATACTCCTCAGGAGATTTCCGCTATGATTCTTCAGAAGCTCAAGGCTGATGCAGAAGCATATCTCGGCTCTCCTGTAACTCAGGCAGTTATCACTGTTCCTGCATACTTCTCTGATGCACAGCGTCAGGCAACAAAGGACGCAGGTAAAATTGCAGGTCTTGAAGTAATGAGAATTATCAACGAGCCTACCGCTGCTGCTCTTGCTTACGGCATGGATAAGGAAGAAGAACAGAAGATTATGGTATACGACCTTGGTGGCGGTACATTCGACGTTTCTCTTCTTGAAATTTCAGACGGCGTATTCCAGGTACTTGCAACTGCAGGTAACAACAGACTCGGCGGTGACGACTTTGACCAGAGAATTATTGACTGGATTGCAGATACCTTCAAGGCTGAAAACGGAATTGATTTAAGAAATGACAAAATGGCACTCCAGCGTCTTAAGGATGCCGCAGAAAAGGCAAAGATTGAACTTTCAGGCGTTGCCACAACAAACATCAATCTTCCCTTTATCACATCCGATGCTACAGGCCCCAAGCACTTTGACGGCAATCTCACAAGAGCCAAGTTCAATGAGCTTACCGCTGACCTTGTAGAAAAGACAATGCAGCCTACAAGACAGGTACTTTCCGATGCCGGAATTACTGCATCGCAGGTAGATAAGGTGCTTCTTGTCGGCGGTTCTTCAAGAATCCCCGCAGTTCAGGAAGCAGTTAAGAACTTTATCGGCAAGGATCCCTTCAAGGGTATCAACCCCGACGAATGTGTTGCAATCGGTGCGGCTATCCAGGCAGGCGTACTTGGTGGAGATGTAAAGGATTTACTTCTTCTCGACGTAACTCCCCTTTCACTTGGTATTGAAACACTCGGCGGCGTATTCAACAGAATCATTGAAAGAAATACAACAATCCCCGTAAAGAAGAGCCAGGTATATTCAACAGCGGCTGACGGACAGACCTCTGTTGAAATACATGTTCTTCAGGGTGAACGTGATATGGCGGCAGGAAACACAACTCTCGGACGTTTCGTTCTCGACGGTATTCCGGCAGCTCCCCGTGGAGTTCCCCAGATTGAAGTAACATTTGATATTGACTCTAACGGTATCGTAAATGTAACTGCTCAGGATAAGGGAACAGGCAAGGAACAGCACATCACAATCACAAGCAGCACAAATATGTCAAAGGAAGATATAGAAAAGGCTGTAAAGGATGCAGAAAAGTTTGCTGAGGAAGACAAGAAGCAGAAGGAAGCAGTTGATGCCAAGAATATGGCAGACAACCTTATTTTCCAGAGTGAAAAGGCTCTTGGCGAAATTGGTGACAAGGTAAGCGAGAGCGACAAGGCTGATGTTAAGGCGGCTATCGAAAAGCTTCGTGAAACTGTAAAGACAGACAATACCGAGGCTATAAAGGCTGATACCGAGGCTCTTCAGCAGAAGTTCTACAAGCTTTCCGAGGAGCTTTATAAGCAGGCTCAGGCAAGCGGTGCACAGGGTGCGGGCTTTGACCCCACTCAGGGTGCAGGCTCAGCTTCAAATGACGGCACATATTATGATGCAGATTTTGAGGATAAGAGCGGAGATAATAAGTAATAGTCGGGCTGTAATACAGAGCAGTACGGTGCCGCTTTGAGGCATCGTACTGCTTTATGGATTTTTACTATAACAGAATATTTACAGATTACTTATACTCAGACAAACAAACTTTGTTACAATTATTTGGTTAATGTTAAAATCAGAAAGGCACGGTCTTTTACATGGCACAAAAACGCGATTACTATGAGGTCCTTGGAATAGATAAGACAGCAGATGAAGCGGCAATAAAAAAGGCGTATAAAACTCTTGCCAAGAAATATCATCCCGACCTTAATCCGGGCAATGCCGATGCGGAGGAAAAATTCAAGGAAATAAATGAAGCATACGGTGTGCTTTCAGACTCCGACAAAAAGGCACAGTATGACAGATACGGTCACGCGGCGTTTGAGGCAGGAGGAGCAGGCTCAGGATTCGGAGGCTTTGGAGGCTTCGGCGGATTTGGCGGATTCGGTGATGATATTGATCTGTCAGATATCTTTTCAAGCTTTTTCGGAGGTGGAGCATCAGGCTCTGCCCGCAGACGCGGACCAATACGCGGAGACGATATACTTCAGAGAGTCATTGTATCCTTTGAGGAAGCGGCATTCGGCTGTAAAAAAACAATAGAATTCGGACGAATAGAGGAATGCCCCGAATGCGCGGCAACGGGAGCACAAAAAGGAACTTCTCCCGAAACCTGTTCGGCTTGTAACGGAACAGGGCAGGTAAGACGGACGCAGAGAACTCCTCTTGGTATGATGCAGACAACAGGCCAGTGCGATGCCTGCAGAGGCCGGGGAAAAATAATAAAAAATCCCTGTTCAAACTGTCGGGGTACCGGCTATATAAGAATTAAGAAAAAGCTTGAGGTATCAATACCTGCGGGAATTGATGACGGACAGAGAGTGGCGATACGCTCCCAGGGAGATGTTGGCCGTCAGGGCGGTCAGACGGGCGACCTTATAATAAATGTAAGTGTAAGACCTCACCACATATTTGAGAGAGAGGGCTACAATATTTTCTGCACAATCCCGATTACATTTACAGAGGCGGCACTCGGTGCAGATATAAAAGTTCCTACTCTTGAGGGAAATGTAAACTTTAAAATTCCCGAGGGAACACAGACGGGAACAGAATTTACAATCAAGGGAAAAGGCATAACAAAACTTGAATACAAGGGTACGGGTGACCTTTACTTCACGGTAGTAGTTGAAACTCCGAGAAATCTCAGCGCTGAGCAAAAGGAGCTTTTGCGTCAGCTTGACCAGAAGATAGAGACAAGTGACGAAAACAAGGATGGATTTTTCAAAAAATTCCGTGGTAAAAAATAGTAAGGACTTCTGAAAGGCAGATAACAATATGGAATGGACCCAATTAAAGGTTACGGTTAAAACAGACAAACTTGAAGAAACAGCTGCAGTTATGGGAATGCTTGATAATGGGCTTATGATTGAGGACTACAGCGATATAGAAACCAATCTTAAAACAGTGTATGGCGATCTTATTGACGAAGCAATTTTAAATGCTGATAAAAGCATTGCTGCTGTATCTATATTCGTTCCCGAGGAAAAGAATTATAATGACTATATTGCTTTTCTCAAGGAAAGATTTCAGAGTCTTGAAATCGATGCAAAAATTGAACTTATCGGACTTAAAGAGGAAGAATGGTCCACTGCCTGGAAAAAGTATTATAAGCCGATAAAAGTAAGCGACAGACTTGTAATTGTCCCTATGTGGGAGGATTATGAGGCAGAAAATAATGAAGTAATAGTAAAAATGGATCCCGGAATGGCATTCGGCACGGGTACACACGAGACAACAAGACTTGTAGCGGGACTTATAGAAAAGTATATGAAGAAAGGCGAAAAGGTTTTAGATGTCGGAACCGGAAGCGGAATTCTCTCTATTTGTGCTGCAAAGCTTGGTGCACAGGCCTGTTTGGCGTATGACATAGACCCTGTGGCAGTAAGAGTCGCAAAGGAAAACTGTGAGAAAAACGGTTGTGCAGACAAAATTGAGTGCGGGGTGTCGGATTTACTTAAGGATGTAAGAATTCCTGAGGGTGGATTTGATTTTGCTGTGGCAAATATTGTTGCGGACATCATAATAAGGCTTTCTCCCGACATCGGAAGATGCCTTGCGGATGATGCTTATTATATAACATCAGGAATTATCGATGAGCGCGAGGCAGATGTGTTGGATGCAATGTCAAAGCAGAACTTCGCACTCTGCGAAACAGTGCACGAAAACGGATGGTGTGCAATAGTATTCAGAAAACAAAAATAATCAAAAGAACAAAAAGAGCCGTTTTTTAGGTGAAAAACTAAAAAAACGGCTGTTTTTATATTAAAAATGTCGAAATTATTTGACAAATTGACGATAATATAGTATAATGTCACAGTGGGTAATGTATCAATGAAAAGGGGTTGTGGAATTGCCACGGTTTTTTGTGACAGATTCAGGTATTCAGGGTGCGCAAATTCGTATTACCGGAAGTGATGCCGCCCATATAATGCGCTCACTCAGAATGAAGAGTGGCGAAAAGGTAACGGTTTGCGATATGCATATGACTGAATATGACTGTGTTATTGCCGATTTCGGGGATAACGATGTAATACTTGACATTATTTCATCCCATAAAGGAAATACAGAGCCTCCGTACAGAATTGTGCTGTATCAGGCACTCCCTAAAAGCGACAAAATGGAGTTTATCATTCAGAAGTCGGTTGAGGCGGGAGTATCAAGGGTAGTGCCGTTTATAAGTGAAAGATGTATATCAAGACCGGACAAAAAAAGCAGCAAATCCAAGGTTGAAAGATGGAACAAAATAGCTCTGGAGGCTGCAAAACAGTGCGGAAGAGGGATTATACCCTGTGTTGAAGATATTTTGACATATAATGATGTTCTTAAAGACGCAGAAAAGTCCCGGATAAAGATTCTTTTCTATGAGGGGGACAATACAGTTTCTCTGAAAAAAGTCTTGTCAGACATTGAAACAGACGTTAAAAAAGAGCTGACGATTGCAATAATTATCGGCGCGGAGGGCGGATTCTCTATTGATGAAGTGGCTAAAGCCGCAGATATGGGATTTACTCCGGCGGGACTTGGCCCGAGAATACTACGGTGTGAAACGGCGCCGATTGTAGCACTCGGAGCAATTTCCTATGCATTGGAGCTTTAAACAAGTTAATTTAACAGAAAGGCAAGTGAATTAAATTGAAAAACGGAAAAAAGATTGCAAATTTTAAGGAAATAGAGGCAAGAAGGGAGAAAGCGGTAGCAAAAGAAACACTTCTTATGTACAAGTTCCTGTATGTAACATTAGTGGCGCTTATAGGTATTATAGGTGTCCTTGTTATCAGAAATAACGGAATGGCAACAGTTAATTTCCTGGTGAACGTACAAATGCCTCTTACAATTGTATTTGCGGTATTGACTGTTTTGGCACTTATAGGTTTTGTGATTTGCAGAAGAAAGAATACTGATGAGCAGTCAAGGGTTGTCACAAGCACATCTCTTCTTGCAATTGCATTTATTGCGCTTGTTCTGACTTTCTCCTATAAATATGTAGATGTATATTATGATACCTGGCGTATAATAGCTCTTATCGTAATTGCAGCACTCTATTTTGTTTACCATATATACGATTCACTTTTCTTTGCAATGAGTGTACAGTGCGCTCTTGGTGTGCTCGCGGTAAATCTTCTTGCAAAAACATCTTTGCCGATGGCTTTCAGAGTCGTAATCGGAGTTGTTACAATAATACTTTGCACGGTTGGTGCATATCTGTTGCTTTCTAAAGAAGATAAAAAAGCAGCGATCAAGGATTATAAGTTTATAATAATGACAGCAGTGCTCATCGCTTGTACATTGCTTTCATTGTTTGTTCCCGCTATAATATCATATGCAATTTTTGCACTTCTTGCAGTTTATATAGTAATTTCCGTCATTTCTACCATAGAATTGATGTAAATTTTATAAAAAATTTCTAAAAAACTATTGAAAAATCACAAAAAATGTTGTAAAATATATTTAAAATAACCAATACATAAAAATTGAAAGGAGGCGCCTTATGTCGAACAGAATGTTTCAGGGAGTTATTCACCAGATGAAAGAGGCTGTTGATCGTGTTATCGGCGTTATAGACGAGAATGGGATTATAATCTCTTGCTCTGAGCTTGTTAAGATTGGAGAACCACGTCAAGCGGTGCGTGATGAACTGAGCTATACGACTGACGCCATAATATCCGGAGGATATACTTATCGTCCTATCGGTACAACTCCAAAGGCGGAGTACATAGTATTTGTTGAGGGAGAGGACAAAATGGCGGATAAAATCGCTATGATTCTGTCTATATCACTCAGCAATATAAAGAGCTTGCACGATGAAAAATATGATAAGAGCTCATTTATCAAGAATATAATCCTTGATAATATTTTACCGAGCGACATCTATATCAAGAGTAAGGAGCTTCATTTCAATTCGGATGTATCAAGAGTGGTTTATCTTGTCAAGTTTTACGGCAAGAGCGAGGTTAATCCTTTTGATATAGTTCAGAATATGTTCCCCGACAAGAACAAGGATTATGTAATCAGTGTAGGAGAGCATGACATTGTACTTGTTAAGGAAGTCAAGCAGAACTACGATTTAAAGGAAATTGAAAAGATAGCGCAGACCATTTCGGATACATTAAGTACGGAGTTCTATACAAAGGTATCTGTAGGTATTGGTACTGCGGTTGACGGGATCAAGGACCTTGCCCGTTCTTTCAAGGAAGCGCAGGTTGCTCTTGAGGTTGGAAAGGTATTTGATACCGAAAAGAACATTATTACTTATGAAAATCTCGGAATAGGAAGACTCATTTATCAGCTTCCCACAACACTTTGCGAAATGTTTATGGCAGAGGTATTCAAGAAAGGCTCGCTTGAGTCACTTGACAGAGAGACACTTACAACAATTCAGTGCTTCTTTGAAAATAATCTTAATGTTTCAGAGACATCCAGAAAACTCTTTGTACACAGAAATACGCTTGTTTACAGACTTGAAAAAATCAAAAAACTTACAGGACTTGATCTGAGAGAATTTGACCACGCAATCACATTTAAGGTGGCGTTAATGGTTAAGAAATATCTGGCAAGCAAGCCCTCAAAATTCTGATGTTGCAAATATAAATTAAAGAACAACGCCGGAGATAGCAATATGCCATCCTTCGGCGATTCTTGTTCGATAATATGGAGAATAATTAAAATGATTGAGTTTAAGAATGTTACAAAGGTATATCCAAACGGCACAGTAGCGCTTGACGGAGTAGACCTGACGATAGCCGACGGGGAATTCGTTTTTATTGTCGGCGGAAACGGTTCGGGAAAGACTACGCTGACCCGTCTTCTTATAAAGGAAGAAGACATAACAAGCGGTGAAATAATAGTGAATAATCAGGAATTATCAAAGATCAAGCCGCGACAGATACCCTATTACAGGAGAGGGCTTGGTATGGTGTTTCAGGACTTCAGGCTTCTCGAAAAAAAGACGGTTTATGAAAATGTGGCCTTTGCAATGGATGTTATCGGTAAATCAAACAAGTCAAAACAGTTGAATGTAAAAACTGCTCTTGAACTTGTAAAGCTGCTTGATAAGGCTCAGTGCAAACCCTGCGAGATTTCGGGGGGAGAACAGCAGAGACTCGCTATTGCAAGAGCCTTTGTTAATGAGCCCGGTGTAATTATTGCCGATGAGCCAACAGGTAATATTGACCCTGAAATGAGCCGCGGAATAATGGAATTGCTTATTAAAATCAATCAGCAGTTTGACCGCACGGTTATTGTCATAACTCACGAGGAAAAGCTCGTGAATTATTTTAAAAAGAGAGTAGTAAGAATAGACGAGGGCAAAATCGTAAGCGATAGAGTAGGAGGTATGTTTTAATGAAACTCGGATACTTTATCGGTGAGGCATTAAAGGGAATATGGCGTAATAAACGCTACAGCATATCAACTATACTTGTGCTTATGGGATGCCTTGTAATAATCGGAAGCGCATTTCTTATATATGCTAATGTAGATTACAATATGGAAAAGCTTGAGCTTGCCAAGGAAATTGTAGTTTTCATAGATTCCGGGGCAGATGAAGCGCAGATTGCCGAAATAGGCGCGAGGATAGCAGCCCTTGACAATGTTGATGCAGACAATATTGAATATACCTCCAAGGAGGATGCTCTGAAGGAAGAGGCAAACAAATATTCAGAGTACGGCAATCTGTTTGAAATTCTTGAAAATGATAATCCTCTGCGTGCGGAGTTTGTTATCCCTTATTATACAAACGAGGGCGTTTCCACTCTTGTTTATCAGCTAAATCAGATTGAAGGTATAGAAAAAATCAATAACAGACTTGACCTTGCAGGAAACATCGAAAGCCTGAAGAGCGCTATTTTGTTTGTACTGCTTGTATTTCTTATTATACTTCTTATCGTTTGTATATTCCTTATTGTCAATACAATAGGAATGGCGGTTATGGCCCGCAAGGACGAAATTGTAATAATGCGATATATAGGTGCAACCGGTCGCTTTATTGCTCTGCCGTTCATAATCGAGGGTATAATAATTGGTGTCGTGTCAAGTATTTTAGCATTTTTCGCACAGATATTTATATACAATTATCTTGTAGTCGCAATAGGCGGAGGACTTAGTATAGTCAATCTTTGTCCGTTTGCACTTGTTCAGCACACAATTCTTATAGGCTTTGTTGTAATCGGCTTGTTCTGCGGTATTGTAGGAAGTCTGTTGTCTATGAGAGATTATATAAAGGCATAATTTGTTTTGGAAGGAAAAACACGGTGAAGAAATTAAATACACAAAAAAATCTCAAACATATAGGGTTTGGACTGCTTCGGTGTATTGTCAGTTTGATACTTGTTGTTTCGCTTTTATCTGCAACGTTTGGTGCTCTCAGCTTTTCGCAGGCTGCATATTACGGTGTTTCTGATGCAAATGTTCAGAAGCTTGAAAACAGATTAAGCAGTATAAAAAAAGAGATAAATGGGCTGAAGAGCAATATTTCATCAACTCAGAAAAATAAGAATGATAAGCTTGCAGAAAAAAAGCAGCTTGACCAGGAAATCAAGCTTAAGCAGGACCAGATTGAGGTTACAGCTCAGCTTATATCATCTCTGACTGAAAATATTGCAACAAAGGAAAAAGAGATTGCAGACAAGGAAAAAGCATATAACGAGAAGCTCGAAAGCTTTAAGCAAAGGCTACGAATAAACCGCGAGGAAGGTGAGCTAAGCTATCTCGATATGATTCTCGGTGCTACAGGTCTTGCAGAGTTCTTTATAAAGCTTGACCGTATCGGAAGTATGATTGAATACGACAATAAAATAATGACAACAATCACTGACGATAAAACAAAGCTTGAGGAAGAAAAGACTGCGTTTGAGGAAACGCTTGCTTATCAGATGACTTTGAAAGAAGAGTATATGGCTGCGCAGAAAGACCTTGCTGTAAAAGCTGAGGAGGCTGCAGGATATATAAACAGACTTCTTGCGACCGAAAAGGACTTCGCAAAGCAGCTTGCTGCCAAGGAGGCAGAAAAGGATGCTCTTGACAAAGAAATAGAGGAGTATGTAAAGCAACTTCAGGCACAGAATACAAAGTATGTAGGCGGAGAGTTTATGTGGCCTGTACCGCTTAAATATACATATGTGTCTTCCGAATGCGTTTGGAGAAACAGTCCCCTTTCGGGAAGAAAAGAATTCCATAACGGAATTGATATCCCTGTAGCCTTTGGAACAGATATATATGCATCGAACTCGGGAACGGTTGTAAAGAGTCAGTGGCATAACAGCTACGGCTATTATGTAATGATAGACCACGGCGGCGGATATGCTACTCTCTATGCTCATAACAGTAAGCTCTTGGTGTCTGTAGGTGATGAGGTCACAAGAGGACAGGTTATTGCAAAAGCAGGCTCTACGGGAGACTCTACGGGTAACCACTGCCATTTCTCGATGTATGAGAACGGTGCTATTATAAATCCGAGAAAGTATTTCCCGAAATAATTCACAGAAAGAAGCGGAATTTATTTGAAAAAAAGAATATCAGTGTCAACAATGCTTATTGTAGTTGCTCTTGCGGTTCTTATAACCTTTCAGCTGACATATATAAGAGTAAATAATAAGTATGAAAAGGCACTCAATGAAATAAAAGATACACAGTTGCTCTATGACAAGCTCGCGTCAGTCGATGCTGCTTACAGGACAAACTTTGTCGGTGAAATCGATGAAAAAACGCTGATAGATACGGTTCTCCAGGGGTATGTAATCGGAACGGGAGACAAGTACGGAGCATATTTCGATAAAGAAAGATTTAATGAGATACTAAGTGATACAAATGCTGAATTTGTCGGTATCGGAATAAATGCTGTTTATGACAGTGAGCTCGGCGCAATTCATGTGGTCAACGTGATTCCGGATTCTCCAGCCTTTGAGGCAGGGCTTATGCCGGGTGACCTGATTACCCATGTAAAGGGCGAAGCGGTGGGCAAGATTGGTTATTCAATGGCACTTAATGAAATAAAGGGCGAGGAGAAAACCAAGGTAAGTATTACAGTACTGCGTGACAGTTCGTATATTGATTATGAAATCGAAAGACGAAAGGTGACCGACTATACCGTTTATCACAGGGTGTATTCGGCTGATAAAACTGTTGGTATTGTGCAGATATTAAGTTTTGACGCAGGTACCGCACAGCAGTTCAAGGCGGCAGTCAAGGAATTGCTTGAAAGAGGCGTCACAAAGCTTGTATTTGATGTGCGTAACAATTCTGGCGGAAACCTTGAATCTATTGAAGAGGTTCTTGATTATCTGTTACCGGAAGGTACGATAATCAGAATATATGATGCATCAGGCAACGAAGAAGTACTTGCGTCAGATGCTAAGTGTATAGATGTGCCTATGATGGTACTTATAAACTCCAACACGGCAAGTGCGGCAGAGCTTTTTGCAAGCGCACTCAGAGACTATGGCAAAGCAAAGCTGATAGGCGAAACCACATTCGGCAAAGGAACAATGCAGACGGTTATACCTCTTTATGACGGCTCTGCAATAAGCGTGTCAAGCAGTATGTACGCGCCCCCTGTTTCCGATAATTATGAGGGCGTGGGACTGAGTCCCGACATACGGATTGAATTACCCGAAGAAGTGAAGAATAAGTCGGTATTTCTGATTACAGACAACGAGGATACCCAACTTATTACAGCGATAAAAGAGTTTTCAAACAACTAATATAAAACATATCAAAAGGAGAATTATAAAATGGCAAACGCAATGACAGTAACTACAGACGGATTTAAGAAACTTGAGGCGGAACTTGAGTTTCTCGTAAATACCAAAAGAGAAGAGGTAAAGGAAGCTATTGCAACAGCAAGATCTTTCGGAGACCTTTCTGAAAACAGCGAATATGATGAAGCAAAAAACGAACAGGCTAAGGTTGAAGCAAGAATTGCTGAGCTTGAGGAAATTCTCAAGAATGTAATTGTAATTGATGAAAGCTTAATCAATACAGATGTTGTCGGACTTGGTACAAAAGTAAAAATCCGAGACAAGGATTATGGAGATGAGGAGGAGCTTTCAATCGTAGGCTCTAACGAAGCTGAATCTCTTGCAGGAAAAATTTCCGATATGTCACCTCTCGGAATAGCGCTTATTGGCAAAAAAGTCGGAGAGACTGTAGTTGTTGAGGCTCCCTCGGGTTCATACGAGGTTGAAATCCTTGAAATTTCACTTGATAAGTAACAAATAAAAAAACGCCCGATGGGCGTTTTTTTATTTGTTAATTCATTACCATACAAGCAAAGCCGTAATGATATAGGGTGCTGACGGGTCTTTGATGTCAACACTTAATGTAAGAGTATGCTTAGCATCTTCTTTACCAATATCAGTTCCAAGGATCAAGGGGTGATAACCCCGTTGATTCTGACGAAGCTCGTATTCTTTATCGAAATTATATACAAGGCGGTTTTCGGAACCGTACTCGGTGAGAAGTGCAGCATTGTTGCCGGTAAAACTTATAACCAATTGATTCTTTGGATCTGTAGGATAGAGATAACCTTTATATGGGTTAGCGGTTTTCCAGTATGATTCACTTGAAATTTCAAAATTTTTATTTTTTACAATGTTTATTTCGTCAATTAGATACATTTTCGGCTGAAAATCGGTATCTGTAAGCTTTTCGGGAAGAGTATACAGCACCTCGTTTTCCCGCTTTGTTTTATATACAAGCTCATTTTCAAGGAATTCTTTAATAACATCAAAATATAAGGCATATCCCGCGTTTGTGGGATGAACTATGTCGATATAATACTTTGCCCATTCACTATCGTTTGTATAGTCAAAGAGAGAGCATACAGCTGATGCAATATTTACAGAAGATAGCTTGTAGTGTGCTGCTACTTCCTCTGCAGCAAGAGCCTCTTCATATAACTTGCCACTGTGTTCTCTTGCACGGGTCTGGTCGGTTATATATACGGGAACAATATCGCACAGGGGATTAGCTTGTTTTATTTGCCGTACAATGCTTTCAAAATATATGCGTGTACTGTCAGGATCTGTGGCACAGTAAACGTCATTAATCGAAAAATCCACAAAAACGAGGTCGGGATTTAAAGACAAAACATCATGGGCACATCTGAAAGCACCAAGCATAGAGCCGGAGGCGCTTATTGAACTGTTGTAGTTGTTAATCTCGGCATCAGGGAAAGTCTCTTCAAACCATTTCTGCGTCATTGCACGCCAGGAGTCTTTATCGGGATTATCTGCGCCGTATCCTGATGTAACAGAACTGCCGTAGTATACGATATTCAGCTTTTTATCTTCGGTCAGCTTCTGATAAGTGTTTTCAAGCGGAAAACGTATATTTATGTATTCGGAATACTTTAAATCCCGGGTGCTGAGTTTACCCGTAATTTCGTCTCCCTCTTTAAGGTTGGCGTTATTCTTTAGCATTATTTCAAAAAAAGTGTTCATAGCAGCGCGTATTCCGTAAGAATTTGCACCACATAGTGTTATATCGCCTGTTGAAACCTTAATGAGATATGAGTCGGGTGAAAGCCTGGAGTCGCACTTAAGCATAATATTAAGTGAGTCCGCCTGCTCCTTAAGCGGAAATCCGGTGAGCTCAATGAATCTGTTTTTGAATTCATCTATATATTTATCGTAAGAACCGTCTGTGGCACTTGATATTACATTAAAGCTTTTAATTTCTGAATCCGATACAGTTAGACGATTGATATTATACTTGTGGTTGTATGTGTAGTCAACAGGCTTGATTTTATTATTGTCAATGCTAGTTATAATATAATCTACCGCATTTGCGGTTGCTGTGGGGCTGCCGCCGCAGATTACAACTTTGTTGTCTATGTATTTTACAGAAAAGTCAAGATGTCTGAGAGTGTTTGAAACGACAAGGGATTCCTGTCTGTTTGTATTACCGATTAGAATTTCCTTTTCATCTATTGTTTGGGCAGAGATATCTCCCGAAATATAAGCTTCGGGGATAAGGGCGCTTATTTTATCTGCGGCATTTTTTACCGTATCTCCGTCGCTTTCTGCATATATAATAGTGTATTTACTGAAATCAATTTTTGATAAAGAGCAGGAACACAAGGTCAAAAGCAAGAGCAGAAGAATTATTCCTGCACAAAGCATTTTTTTTGCCATTTTTTTCTCCGTTAAAAGAATTATTTTCCGACAATAATTTTAGCATAAACGGAGAAAAAAGTCAAGTTTGAGCAATTTTAGCAAGTAAAAAGAAGGGCAATCGTCAGATTGCCCTTCTTTGTGTTAGTAATTATTTAGCATAAAAGTCTCTCATCTTCTTAACTTCACGCTCAAGTGCTTGTTCGCGGGAAGCGCACCAGGAAGCGAAGGTGTTTGTTCCTGAACTTACGAGGCCTACGAGAGTAGATGAACCTACATAATTTTCATTCTGATAAAGAGAAGATTCAAGAATGATATCAATCATATCTCTTGTTTCTTCGTCAGATGCTGACTTGAGGTCGAGAGTTATGTCATAGTATACAGGTCTTATTTTATTATAGCCTTCAATTGAAAGTGCTTCAAGTATTATACCTGTTTCTTCGAGCTGTGAATTCGTTGTAGGTACATATAGAGCTGCTGCATAGTCAGGGCCTGAACGGCTGTAATACTTGTCCTGATCCTCGTCAAGCATAGGATAAGGAAGTACACCGGTGTCGAATTCGTAATCACGGCTTACGGGGATAGAGTTGAGCATTAGGTCAACCATAAGAATACGTCCCTCAGACATCGCTCTCATATGGCTACCGTAATCAGCACCATAGTACCATGAGTTCTGCCCGTCGAAAAGTTCGAGCATTTTGTCAATAATCTTGACATTTCTTTCGGTGCTGAGTGCAAGTGTGGGAAGCATATCCTCGTCGGGAACAAGTGTTGTACCGCCCATACCAAAGTATACAGCAGGGAACATTTCCCATGACCATCCGCCAAATCCGGTGCGGTCCTTGTCTTTATCCCACATAGTATCACCGTCAAGGTCTGCGTATCCCTGCTTGGTGATTTCTATGAATTTATCGATTGTCCAGGTTTTGTCGTATACATCCTGATAGGGATAGTCAATTCCAAGGTCATCAAACAGGTTCTTATTGAACATAATGCAGTCGGTGGCGTTATATGTACCGATACCGTAGTCACCGGCCATAAAGTAAACCTTGCCTCCAAAGTTCATAGTGTAGGCAATATTGGTATTCCAATAAGGCTTATCATAGTCAACATGTTCAAGCTCGTTCCAGTCTACAAAATAATCTCTCATAACCATATTCTGCATACCGATGCTGAGCTTTGAATAGAAGGTGTGGTAAGTCTTGTCGTCGGCAAGAATTAGTTTTCTCACTTCACTGCTGTTTTCGTGGTCTTTAGAGTCAACCATATTGAATTTGAGATTATATCTGTCTTCAATAGTTATCATTCTCTGGAAAACGGCATCATTCATAAGATCTCCGGTTTCAGCTTCACGAACCACGGAACCGGAAGCACCGCTTGTACCAAAAGACGAGAAATTCTGCTTTCCGAAATCAAGTTCGGGCAGATCATCAAGTGAGTACTTGTATTCAGTGGTATCCTCAACCGTTTTGTTTGTTTCTTTAACATCAACATCTGTAGTCTTGTTGCAGGAAACAAGAATCGGTGTCAACATGAGAACAAGTGCTAAAATAAGAGCAATTTTTTTCATAACATTCTCCCTTTGATATTTTGTGTTCATTATATCAAATACAAACAACTATTTCTATAACATTTTTGCTCATAAATGCAAATTGTTTGTCATTTGTACAGAATATGTATAACTATTATACATTGTAAAACCATAAATGTCAATAGACAAATAAAAACAGACCTGCATTTTTGCAGGTCTGTCTGAATCTGTAATTTTATGATTCGTAGAATCTTGTAAGCTTCTTGATTTTGCTTCTCCAGGGACGCTCACTGTTTGCATACCAGGATGCAAATGAGTTGAACTTGGAGTTTATGAATGTGCTGAATGACATTGAGCCGATAAAGCTTTCGCTTACATATGAAGAGGTTTCCATAATAATATCAACCATATCACGTGTTTCTGTATCGGGAGCAGACTTTAAGTCAAGCTGAATGTCATAGTAAACAGGCCTGATTCTGTTGTAGCCCTCAAGTGAAAGTGCCTCAAGAAGAATGCCGGTTTCCTGAAGCTGAGTATTTGTTGTAGGTACCCAGTATGCACCGGAGCAGTTAACAGCACCACGGCAAACATAGTTTTCCTGTTCCTCATCAAGCATAGGATAAGGAAGAATACCTGCATCAAAATCGCGGCTGCGGTTACCCTGAAGGTTTGTAATCCAACCGTCAAGCATAAGCAATCTGCCTTCGTCAAAGGCTGTGTTGAATACGCCGTATGTACCGGATTCGGAATATGCGTTGACACCGTCAAAGAGTTCAATCATCTTGTCGATAATTTTTACAGTTTTATCACTGTTAATCGCAAGCTCGGGCATATTATCCTCGTTGTTGATAAGTGTCTGACCGCCCATACCCATATATACAGCAAGGTTCATTTCATAAGCCCAGCCCGAGAATCCAAGTCTGTCTGCCTGGGGATCCCATTCTGTGTTACCATCAAGGTCCGCATAACCCTGCTTTGAAATTTCAATCATTTTGTCGATTGTCCAGGTCTTGTTGTAAACGTCTTCGTAGGGATAGTCAATTCCAAGGTCATCAAAGAGATTTTTATTAAAAAGTATGGAGTTGGTGAAATTGTATGTGGAAATACTGATATCGCCTGCCATACAGTAAATCTTTCCGCCAAAGTTCATATTGTTAACAACGGACTGATTCCAGTAAGGCTTTGAGGGGTCTAATGCTTCAAATTCGTTCCAGTCTACGAAGTAACCATCCATCATCATATTGTAGAAGGGATCCTGCATTTTGCCGGAGTAAATATGGAAGGTTTTGTCGTCTGCAAGAATGTAGTTACGAACAGCACCGGAGTGGTCTGTTTCGCTATAGTTCTGCGACTTCAAATTAACATTATATCTATCTTCAATAAGAATTTTACGCTGATAAACAGAGTCAACAAAAAGGTCGCCTGTTTCTGCTTCTACAAGGTAAGAACTGTATCCGGAAGTGTTCTTTCCGCTAAAGGATGTGAAATCCTTTTTACCGAAGTCCATTTCAGGAAGGTCGTCAAGTGAATACAGAAGCTCTGAATCCTGATCTGAGGATGAGGCTCCACTGCCTGTATCTACAGGGGGATTTGCATCTTCACATGCTACAAGAACAGGGGTGAGCATGAGAATAAGTGCAAGAATAAGAGCAATTTTTTTCATAATTTTCTCCTTACTTTAGAATTATAATATGAATTATTGCCTAGATATCGAAATTGTACCATATATTATCGGAAAAGTCAAGCACATGGGGTGAAAAAAGATGTATATTTATAGAAAAAACGCCGATTGTTATAGTAATCGGCGTTTATCTTTAAACTTCATAATCAAAAGAGAGTCTTTGTTCCACATTCGGGCGTACAAAAGTGTTTGCAGCCTCCTGATGAAGCGGATGCTTGATATAAGAATCGAGAGCAGCCTTACTTTCAAAGGCAGAATCCATCATAATATCTCCCGCAGATCCCTCAAAGCGCTCTGTAAGAATGTGCATTTCAAGAAGCCCCTCGATTTTGCCGACAAGTCCCTCAAGAGAAGTTTTTATATTTGCTGCCACTTCTTTTGGATTGGAAACATCCTCTTTGAGCTTCCATATAATCATATGCTTTACCATAATAGTATCTCCTTTGTGTTATTTATTTACATTTTCCTTTTCTGTGTTTATCCGTCTAACATTCCTACGAAGTCGGATTTCATCACAAAGTGATTTCATCTGCGAATCAGATTTAATCCGTCGCGGGACGGATTTAGTTGAAAAAAGCACTGCTACAGCAGTGCTTTTTTTGGTGACCCGTACGGGAATCGAACCCATGTTACAGCCGTGAAAGGGCCGTGTCTTAACCGCTTGACCAACGGGCCGTATTCGTGCACAATTCCAACCTGTGGTCGGAATTGTGCTGGTAGCGGAAATGGGATTTGAACCTATGACCTGCCGGGTATGAACCGGATGCTCTAGCCAGCTGAGCTATTCCGCCATCTATTGGAATACACGCGCTGTTTATCAACGCTCGTCTATTATAACACAAAGAAAATCGCTTGTCAACACTTTTTTGAAAAAAATATTATTTTTTTCGATGAAATTTAAACCATATATGTTTAATTAGAGAAAAACGGTGTACCGTGTTAAAATTTCGGTACACCTTTAAGCCTGATATTGGAAGTAATATTTATAAATGTTCAGGTAATAATAGTTTTGCGGAGATAATCCGCAAATAAGTTATGTAGGATTTGACTTATGAATACTAATGAAGAAATGTTGCAGTTTTTGCACAAAAGCGCATCTATGAGTGTTGATTCAGCGACAAGAGTTCTTGAACAGACAAGAGACAGTAAAATGAAAAAGGAACTGTGCAGTCAGATTAACACATACAGACGCTTTGCGGACGATGCAACAAGGGAGCTTAAAAATCACGGTCTTGTACCCGAGGACAACAAGCTTATGACAAAGATTATGTCAGATGTGGGCATTATAGCAAATATGATGATTGACAGAACACCCTCTCATGTTGCCGAGCTTATGATTAACGGTACAAATATGGGCGTTTTAAAAATGAACAAGCATCTCAACAGAAACAAGGATATAGATCCAAAGACTGAATCACTGTGCAGAGAGCTTATTGACTTTCAGAAGAAATGTGTATGTAATCTTGAGCCTTACCTTTCATAGCTATTTCTTTTGAATGCCGAAAATTCTTTTGAGTATTCCCGATAAAAATTTTGGGGATTTCATTACAACTATTTTCATTTTATTTCCTCCTATAAAATGTAATATTTGACACTAATATAATATGACAAAGGCTTCGCGAGTGTTAATGAGCTTTTCATTTAGAATCGTGAAGCCTCTTTGTTATTATTTTTTATCCCAGTCGTGTTTGTTTTTAAGTATTTCACGCAGTGCCACAAAACTTTCGTGGCGCTCTTTCGGAATTTCACCGCGTTTGACAGCATCAATTATACTGCAACCGTCTTCCTTGGTATGGGTACATTTTGTATATCTGCATTTACCGATGTACTTATCAAATTCACGGTATGTATATACAAGTTCGTCATTACCAAAAAAGTCAAACCGTTCAAAATCAAGCATACTGAATCCGGGAGTATCGGCAATAAAGCCCTGTGTACAATCTCCCGCAGTTTCAATCGTGTAAAGACTTACGCACCTTGTTGTGTGCTTTCCTCTTGATATTTTTTTGCTTATTTCGCCTGTTTCAAGCAAAAGCCCGGGAAACAATCTGTTTAAAAGTGTTGACTTTCCGATTCCCGATGCACCTGCAAAGGCCGCAACCTTGTTATCAAGATTATTCCTTATAAAGTTTTCAAGAGGATCGGTATCAATGTTTTCACCCTGAATCATAACGGTAAAGCCGCTTTTTGTATATATATCAGCATATTTTTGCGCCGCTTCCATATCAAGGTCAGCTTTGGTTATGATTATAACAGGCTCGATTTTTTTGTTTTCGGCAATTGATATAAGCTTATCAACTGTGTGAAGTACCGGCTCGGGCTTTTTGGCGGCAAACATAACAAAAAGGTAGTCGAGGTTTGCCATAGGCGGTCTGATAAGCGAATTTTTTCTTTCGAGGATTTCACTGATCATAACATTGTCGCTGTCATCAAGCCTTATTTCAACTAGATCTCCCACCAAAGGAGTGTCGCCGTCGTGCCTGAAAACGCCTCTGGCACGGCAGACAATGACATCTGTTAAAGCTCCGTCTGAAAGTGATATGGGAGAATTGAGAAGAATATCATAGTTTCCCCCTACTCCCTTGATTATTCTGCCACGCAGATATTTTTCCATTAGTTTTACCAAGCCTTATCTTTGTCTGTTTCTGCTCGTCTCTTCTGTTTCTTCCGCTTCTTGTCCGCGACTTACGGTGAAACTGATTTTAGTACCGATCGGCACCTCTGACATAGCAGCAACGCTTTGTGTGAGTATAGTACCTTTTTCACTTGTGGATTCGATATACATAACATCACCGAGCTTCAGTTTGCCCTCGCTTAAAAGGAGCTTTGCCGCAACTTCTGTGCTGCCGAGAAAGTCCGGGACTGTTACATTGTAAACTGCTGAATCCTGGCCTTTACTGATGGAAAGCTTGATAGTATCGCCGTATTTAACAGTTGTTCCCGGTGCAGGGTCGCTTGCGACAATGTAGCTTTCGGGAATATAGTCGTGGTAAACATATTCGCGCTCGGGATAAAGTCCAAGTGCCTTGAGAGCAATTTCCGCCTCATAGTAATAGAAGTATTTATAGTCGTCAAGCTCAAGAGTCTGTGCTCCGCGGCTTACAGTCAGAGTGAGTTTGCAATCCTGCTTGCCGGGGATAACCTTTCTTTTTTCGCCAACTTTAGGCTCCTGATCAATAATTGTGTTCGCGCTTGAGGGATCAAAAACGGTTTTTACAGTTACATCATAATAGTTGTCTTCAAGCTGAGTAATCAGGTTTTCGTTGTAAACACCGCCAACAAGCTCGGGAATTTCAATAACCAGAGCATCGTTTCCGGAGGTCGCTTCAAGTAATGCAGAGACAATTGTAACGGCACTTATGGCAGCAACAATCAGAAATGCCGATGTAATTCCCATAATAATCGGGAACATTGAACGGCCCTGTGAGGAGGCAGCTCTTCTTCCGGATGATGAGCCGGGATTAAAGAGATTTTCATTATCCGCATGGTGCTGTGTTACTTTGAAGACAGCCTTGGGATTACTCTTTATCTGCAAAAGATGTCTGAGCATTTGTGATGCACTCTGGAATCTGTGAACAGGATTTTTTTCCATTGAAATCAGAATAATCTGCTCAAGTCCTTTCGGAATATTTGCATTGTATTCTCTCGGATTCCTTGGCATAGACTTAACCTGCATAAGAGCAACCGAAACGGGGCTCTCGGCAGTGAACGGCAGGTTCCCTGTAGCCATTTCATACATAGTTGCGCCGAGAGAATACAGGTCGCTTCTGTGGTCGATAGGCTTTCCGCTTGCCTGCTCGGGGCTGATGTAAAATACTGTTCCTATAGCCTTGTCGGTCATTGTGACCGTTTCTGCATTCGGAAGCTTCGCTATGCCGAAATCGGCAACCTTTATTGAGCCGTCTTTTAAGAGCATAATATTCTGAGGCTTGATATCTCTGTGAACAATGCCCTTGGCGTGAGCGTGCTCCAGAGCACGGAGTATCTGCTCTGAAATGCTTACAACCTCTTTGAAAGTAAGGGCTCCCTTTTTCTGCATATAATTTTTCAGAGTTATTCCCTCAATAAGTTCCATTACTATATATTTGAGGTTGTCCTTTACGGAAACATCAAATATGCTTACAATATTGGGGTGGGAAAGCATAGCAACCGCCTTGCTTTCGTTTATAAAGCGCTTTACCGCCTGTGTATCACTTGCTATTTCGTCTTTAAGCATTTTTACGGCAACAGGTCTGTTTTTGAGCATATCGTATGCCTCAAAAACTATAGCCATACCGCCGACGCCGATTATTTTTTTGATTTTATATCTCCGGTCAAAAACCTGACCAACATATTTTTCAAATGTATCCATTTTAAACTAAACCTTTCTAAGCAGGTATTATGTATTTTAACTTATTTTCAGTTATCGCAGACATTTATGAGAATTGCGGTGATATTATCGGGACCGCCTGCTTTCATCGCTTCATTTATGAGCTTGTCGACAGCTTTTTCAATATGAGCGTCTGCACTTTCCTTCTTGGAGAGAGGTTTGCTTATGATTTTGTGCATAACAAGGTTGTCTACCTGACCACAAAGTCCGTCTGAGCAGAGAAGTATTTTTGCGCCCGGATGTTTGTTTAAATCAACGGTAAAATAGTCGCAGTCAATTTCGGGCTGAATACCTACAGCACGGGTTATTCTGTTACGGTAGGGGTGAGTTTTGGCTTCCTCGGGAGTTATATCGCCTACATCAATAAGAAACTGGACATAGGAATGGTCCTCGGAAATCTGCAAAAGAGTCTTGCCCGAGTCGATATAAAGCCGGCTGTCGCCGATATTTGCCACATAAAGCTTGTTTTTTATAATAAGAGCAGCAACAAGGGTTGTGCCCATACCTGCAAGCTGTGGCTCTTTTATAGACTTGTCATAAACCGCTTCATTGGCATCAAAGACAGCGTGCGCAAGGGCAGCCATTGCTCTGGTGTCATCAATTTTCTTCGTATTGGCAAGGTTAATGACGCTTGAGTTTTCAAAGCTCTGCATAAACAGGCTTATGGCAGTTTCGCTGGCGATATTACCGCCCCGCATACCGCCCATACCGTCGCAGACTACGGCAACAAGAATATCGTCAGACAGTTTTTTTATCGCAAAACTGTCCTGGTTTGTAGAGCGTACCTTTCCAATATTTGTTTTTCCACAGTATATCATCTTACAATTTCCTTTCACATAATGTGACTGTTTCTTGTATGTTTTTTATTTCCTGGAGTCCTCGTAGCTTTTTCTCAGTTGTCCGCATGAGGCATTTATGTCAGGACCGAGCTTTCGTCTTACCGTTGCATTGATTTTTCGTTTGTTAAGAGCATCGACAAACCTGTTAACTGCTTGTTTTGAACTTGTTTCAAAGTCTCTTTCTTCCACTTCGTTAACGGGTATAAGGTTTACGTGTATCGGCAAAAGCTTATTGTTTTCGGTAAAGTATTTATAGAACAAATCAGCAAGCTTGTCTGCCTGTGACACCTGGTCGTTCTTTCCTGCAATCAGTGTATATTCAAATGAGATTCGTCTGCCTGTTGTCAAAAAGTAGTCTCTGCAGGCAGATAACAAATCTTCTATGCTCCATTTGTTGTTTATCGGCATAATGGATGAGCGGGTCTCGTCATCCGATGCGTGCAGTGAGATTGAAAGAGTTATGCCGAAGTCTTCCTTTGCAAGCTCGCGGATTTTATCTGCAAGTCCGCATGTGGAGAGGGAAATATGCCTTGCACCGATATTTATTCCCTCGCTTGATGTGACGAGCTTTAAGAATTTTATCACATTATCATAGTTGTCAAGAGGCTCGCCTATTCCCATCATAACGATATTTGAAATACCGGCACCGTCGAAGTTCGCCAGAGCAACTTGTCCGAGCATCTCGCCGGGCAAGAGCTTTCTTGTCATACCGCCTATGGTTGATGCACAGAATCTGCACCCCATATTGCAACCGACCTCACTTGAAATACAAATTGTATTTCCGTGAGCATAGTGCATAACAACACTTTCGATAAAATTTCCGTCATAAAGTCTGAAAAGATATTTTACGGTTCCGTCAATCTTTGAAACAAGCTTTTTTTCAATTTTC
>JAZSET010000115.1:0-6459 GCA_045531795.1 Eubacteriales bacterium
AAATCCCGCCGATTTGCAGATTGATACCTACCGTTCAGGCGGTGCGGGTGGTCAGCACGTCAACAAAACCGAAAGCGCCATCAGAATCACGCATCTTCCCACGGGAACGGTTGTGGAATGTCAGGACGAAAGAAGTCAGCACAAAAACAAAGACAGAGCGATGAAAATTCTCCGCTCAAAAATTCTTGAAGCCGAACAGGCAAAACAGCACGATGCCATTGCGGGTGAAAGACGTGCACAGGTCGGTACGGGCGACAGAAGCGAGAGAATCCGCACCTATAACTATCCGCAGGGAAGAGTCAGCGACCACAGAATAGGACTCACACTCCACTCAATTGATAACTTTATAAACGGCGACATTGATGAGATGATAGAAGCACTCATCAGCGCCGATACAGCAGAAAAACTAAAGGGCGAAAACAGCTAAGCAAAAGAAAGGAGAGCCAGAGTGCAGACGATAATTGCAAAAATCGGTGAAGATAAAGCTGAAAACGAACGCATATTACAAAAAGCTGCCGACATAATAAAGTCGGGCGGACTTGTGGCTTTCCCGACTGAAACGGTTTACGGACTTGGAGCCAACGCACTTGATAAAAGTGCCGCTGAGAAGATATATTCTGCAAAGGGCAGACCAAGCAATAATCCCCTGATTATCCATCTGGCAAGTGCGCTTGATGCAGAAAGGTACGCGTATGTAAATGAAAACTTCACCTCACTTTCAAAGGCGTTTATGCCGGGACCTGTTACCGCTATACTCAAAAAAAGAGACAACATTCCGTCTGCAGTCACAGGCGGACTTGACAGTGTTGCAATAAGGGTGCCGTCACACGGTGTAGCGAAAAGACTTATAGAGCTTTCGGGTGTACCGATAGCCGCACCGAGTGCCAATACCTCGGGCAGACCAAGCCCGACGAGTGCTGAGCACGTTATAGAGGACTTAGACGGCAAAATAGATATGATAATAGATGCAGGCTCGTCAAATATCGGGCTTGAATCAACAATTGTCAAGCTTGATACGGATAAACCTGTACTGCTCAGGCCGGGCAAAGTCACACTTGATTCTCTCGAAGCGCTCTTCGGAGAAGTCGGAGTTGACAAAGCAGTTACAGAAAAGCTTTCTGAGGGAGAAAGACCTCTTGCACCGGGTATGATGTACCGTCACTATGCGCCCAAAGCACCGCTGACACTTTTTGACGGCAGTGACGAGGCGTTCCTTGAACTGATACAGAATAATTCAAGAGAGGGACTTGCGGTAATTGCCTTTGATGAGGATTTTGAAGCGCTTTTGTCTGTTGGTGTAAAAGAAGATAATATTTTGTCTCTCGGAAAGCGCGATGACACAAAATCTCACGCAGCACATCTGTTTGCAGTACTGAGACAGTGTGACTCGGAAAATTTCAAGCAGATATACGCAAGACTTCCCGCCCGAACAGGACTTTCACTTGCACTTTATAACAGAATAGTGAAAGCATCAGGATATAACATAATTTCAGGCAGAGAATAAAAAGAAAGGCACACATAGAATTATGGCAAAATCAAAGAAAAAGCAGACCTCACACAGTATAACAAACGGTAAGGCGGCTGAAGTAACAAACCAGCTTATAACCGATACTATAGTCACAAACTTTATGCCGTACGCTATGTATGTTATCCGTGACAGAGCAATCCCCGAAATAGACGGCTTCAAGCCGTCTCACAGAAAGCTTCTTTATACAATGTACAAAATGGGACTTCTGACAGGAGGACGAACCAAGAGTACAAATGTAGTAGGCTCAACAATGAAGCTGAACCCTCACGGAGATGCGGCGATATATGATACACTTGTCAGACTGACAAGAGGAAATGAGACATTACTTCACCCCTTTATCGACTCAAAGGGAAGCTTCGGTAAGCAGTACAGCCGCGATATGGCATATGCCGCTTCCAGGTACACAGAAGTAAAGCTTGATCCGTTTGCAGCAGAAATCTTCGGCGGTATCGACAAAAACGCCGTTGACCTTGTAGATAACTATGATGCTACAATGCTTGAGCCGACTTTGCTTCCGACCTCGTTTCCGAATATTCTTGTGTCCCCCAACCTCGGTATCGCGGTAGGACTTGCAAGTAATATCTGCTCATTTAACTTAGGCGAAGTGTGCGACGGTGCAATCCAGCTTCTTAAAAGCCCGAACACTTCAATAGATAAAATGCTTGATATAATAAAAGCTCCCGACTTTGCAGGAGGCGCACTTCTCATATACGACAGAGAGGCGATAAAGACTGTTTATGAAACAGGCAGAGGTCCCGTGAGGCTTCGTGCAAGATATTCCTATGACAAGTCGGAAAACTGCATAGATATAACACAGATTCCGTATTCAACCTCAATTGAGCAGATAATGAATACGATATCCGACCTTGTAAAGACGGGTAAAATCAAGGAAATCACCGATGTCCGTGACGAAATTGACCTCAACGGCTTCAAGCTTACAATAGACCTGCGCCGCGGAGTTGATCCCGATAAGCTTATGGCAAAGCTTTATAAGCTGACTCCTCTTGAAGATAATTTCTCCTGCAACTTCAATGTGCTTATAGACGGCACACCCCGTCAGTGCGGAGTTATTGAAATTCTCACTGAGTGGATAAAGTTCAGAAGCTCATGCGTCAAGAGAGAACTCACATTTGAGCTTGACAGAAAAAGAGACAAGCTTCATCTGCTTCTCGGCCTCGGTCAGATACTGCTTGACATAGACAAGGCTATAAAAATTATCAGGGAGACCGAAAGCGACAAGGAAGTAATCCCGAATCTCTGCGAGGGCTTTTCAATTGACGAAGTTCAGGCAGAGTATATCGCGGAAATAAAACTCCGTCACCTGAACCGTGAGTATATTCTCAACAGAATAAACGAAATCGAAAATCTGAGAAAAGAAATAGCCGAGCTTAAGGCTATAATCGGTGATGAACTCAAGCTTCGCTCATACATTTCCGACCAGATAAAAGAAGTGAAGAAAAAGTACGCTATACCGAGAAAAACACAGATAATTTACGCGGAAGATATTGAAGTGTTTGAGGAAAAGGAAGAGATAGAAAACTATCCGGTGCAGGTGGTACTCACCCGTGGCGGTTACTTCAAGAAGATTACCTATCGCTCACTCCAGGGAAATGACGAGCACGTTTTAAAGGACGATGACGAAATCCTCTCAACCTATGACACCGAAAATATCGCAGAGGTACTGTTCTTCTCCGATAAAGCACAGGTTTATAAGGCAAAGATACACAATTTTGACACAACAAAAGCCTCGTCTCTCGGTGACTATATTCCCGCAAAGCTCAGTTTTGATAATAACGAGCGCGTTGTGGGAATGGCGGTAATAAAGGACTATGATAACGGTGATATGATGGCGTTTGTCTTTGAAAACGGAAAGGCAGTAAGAGTGCCTGTCAAGGCATATGAAACCAAGACAAACAGAAAGAAGCTTATCAATGCTTATTCTGACGCATCTCCCATTGTGGGTGTATTCCATATAATAAAGGGCGAGGATCCCGATATTCTGCTTGTTACAAACGATAAGAGAGGTATGCTTATAAAGTCATCGCTTATCGTTGAGAAGTCAACAAAGAGCGCATCGGGTACTACAGTGGCTCAGCTCAAGGGCGGTAAAAAGATCGCCGATGCCCGCATAAACTATAAGGAAAAGTATCCAAAGGGCGATACTGTGCGGAAAATTAAAATACCCACAGCACCCGTGGCAATGAAGTAATTTTCAAGGCAGAGAGGGCAAAATGCCCTCTCTGCCTTAAATTGTCATAAAATTTTCATAAAAAGCCTATTGCCAAATCGACAAATATCTGCTACAATAGAACTATACTGATGAAAATATCACCGGAAGGGATTACATAAACTATGAAAACAAGAGTTACAATACTTGCTCTTATATGTGCGCTGATACTTGGCGTAGCTACATATGCCGTTTACGGAGACGGTGACTTTGACCTGACAAATGATCCGCTTATATCGCTCAGTTACTTAAATGAGGTGTTCTGGCCCCGTGTGCAGGAAGCAATCGAGGAGGCAGGCGGCTTTGTAGATTATGAAGACGAAGAAACTGAAGAAACAGATATCCCCGAAGAGCTTCCCGAAGAAGAAAACTTTGCCTATGAGGTTTTAAACCTTGCAAAAGGAGATATACTCCTTGCAGAAACCCCGATTGAAATGATACTTCGCTCAGGCAGTGCCAATGCATATCTTTCGGGCTCAGAGTCGGGTATTGCCGACCTTACGGCAGGTGCTGACCTTGCAGAGGGCACGCCGATAACACCAAATCATCTCCTGCTTGTACCCCGCGGTGGTGACGGCAGAGGACTTATAGTAACCTCAGACAGTGTTTATGTTATGGTGAGAGGAGGTTACACAGTTGTCGCAGAATAAAGGACAAAAGAAAAAGACAGGCTTTGCAAGAAAAATGGTAGTATGGGTGCTTGTGGCACTTATGGTACTCGGTACGATAGTGCCGTCTCTTGCGTGGATTTTTTCCATTAACACAAATGCCGCATATAGCGTGAATACGGACGATACAATCGTCCGTATCGGTTTATTGTACGGCGATAGTGTTGTTCCTGCCTTTCAGACACGATCACCGTACGGCTTTACTGTATGCACGGTAGATAATGAAACAAATGAAGTAACAGAGCTTTATAAACTCTCATCTGTTAAAACAATAGAGGCGACAGTGGAAAAAAATCTCTCTGTAACGGGTGGCGACTATGTACCCGTGAGTGAGGGCGGTGATATAGGCGCATACCACGCAATGCTTGATATGCCGCTCAGTCTTGATGAACTGTATCTTGCGATGCACACAGTCGTTGAAAACGGCGGTAATGCCCCTATGATAGCATCATATCAGAACGGCGCGTATTATCTCCTTATAGGCTCATTTACAAGCTATGATTCTGCTATGTATTACGTAGATAACGAGGGCGATATATTTGCAGGACTCGATTTTGGCTATGAAACGGATTTTTCAATGACGGTATGTGAGCCGAGTGAAAGTGCAGTAAACCTTATCGACTATAATACAAATATGATAGTATTCCGTTATGACGGCGGAGAATACGAACAGCTCGGACTTATGGCTAACGACTCCGACGAGGGAGAAAGAGCATATCTCCAGACTCCCGCCAATAAGCTTTATGACGGTGTGTTTATTTTCACCCGCTATAAAAACGGAGTACAGCTTGTAAACTTAATTGAACTTGAGGATTATATTCTCGGTGTGCTTCCTTATGAAATAAGCAACTCCTGGCCTCTTGAAACGCAAAAAGCATTTGCGGTGGCAGTGAGAAGCTATACCGTAAACAGTCTCGGAAAGCACATAAAGACCTACGGCTTTGAAATGTGTAATACAGTTTGCTGTCAGGCGTATCACGGAGTCAGAAGTGTAAACGATACTGTAAGACAGGCGGTGGAAGAAACCGCGTTCCAGGTTCTTGTAAGCCGTGAGGGCGATATAATCACAACCTACTACAGTGCAGTTGCAGGCGGAACTACAGTAAGCTCAGCCGAGGCGTGGGGCGGAAGTGCGTCGTCATACCTTGTTGCAAAGCCGACACCCTGGGAAGACTACAGTAATCACCCCAACGGACTCTGGAAGTGGAGTGTGTCGCCAAAAGAACTTGCAAATATTCTTGTACTTAAGGGATACAATGAAATAAAGGGCGAAATTGAAAGCGTTGAGGCAGAATATGCCGAAAACTCCGCCTATGTCTATAAACTTCATTTTACCGATGTGTACGGAAACACCGTTACAATAAAAAATACCGACACAGTCCGTTCAAAGCTTTCAAAATATCTTAAAAGCTCAAACTTTATAGTAGGCAAGGGAAGCGTAACGGTAAACGATCCCGCATATGGTGACAAGAATGAAAAGAAGCTCTTTTCAAGACTCACCGGTGATAAGATTTCATATATCAGCTGGACTGATACAATGAATGTGCTGACTGCAGAGGGTGAAACATATACCTTTGCAGGAGTTGATACCCCTGTGCTTACCGAGTCGGGCGTTGAATATGTTGAAAGAGAGCATGTGATAAAAGGAGACAACGGCGACCACTTTGTCTTTGCAGGCAGAGGCTGGGGACACGGAGTCGGACTTTCTCAGGTAGGAGCATACTGTCTCGGACTCAAAGGCTTCGACTACGAAACTATACTCACATCATATTTTGCCGATACTCACCTTGAAGACTACTATGATCGTATGGGAATAGTACGAAACGACGAAGATGAGTATTCAGAAGATGATGAATGGTATGAAGAAGACCTGTATGAATTTGATGAGGACTATGAAGAAGACGACGGCTGGAAAGACGATGATGACGGCTTTACAGAAGAGCCGGCAGACACCGCAGATATGCCCGAATGGCTACTCTAACCAGGGGCACGCCCCTGGACCTGAAGCGCGCGTGAGGACTGATAAAATTTAAAAT
>JAZSET010000075.1:0-11171 GCA_045531795.1 Eubacteriales bacterium
CTGCCAGTTGCGTGCACGGTTAGAGCCTTCGCCCCAATATTCCTTGTAGTAGTTGCCGTTAATGTTGATTTTATTTGTCGGGCTTTCGTCAAAACGGGCGAAATAGCGGCCGAGCATCATAAAGTCAGCGCCCATTGCAAGGGCTAATGTCATATGGTGGTCGTGAACGATACCACCATCTGAGCAAACGGGGATATAAATGCCTGTCTTTTCAAAATATTCGTCACGTGCGGCACAAACATCAATAAGTGCAGTAGCCTGACCGCGACCGATACCCTTCTGTTCACGGGTGATGCATATTGAACCGCCGCCAACGCCTACCTTGATAAAGTCAGCACCGGCATCAGCAAGGAAATTGAAGCCGTCACGGTCAACAACGTTACCCGCACCGACCTTTACACTGTCACCATACTTTTCACGGATGAAGTCGATAGTCTTTTTCTGCCAGCAGGAATATCCATCGGAGGAGTCGATACAAAGTACATCAGCACCTGCCTCAACAAGAGCGGGAACTCTCTGTTCATAGTCAAGAGTATTTATACCTGCACCGATTACATAACGCTTCTTTGAGTCGAGTAATTCCTGAGGATTTTCCTTGTGCTGAGAATAGTCCTTGCGGAATACAAGATAAACGAGCTTGCCGTTTTCATCAACAAGGGGAAGAGAATTTAATTTGTTTTCCCAGATGATGTCGTTAGCTTCCTTAAGTGTAGTATTAGCGGGGGCAGTAATAAGCTTATCAAGAGGAGTCATAAATTCAGAAACCTTGGTATCAACACTCATTCTGCTCACTCTGTAGTCACGGCCTGTAACAATACCGAGAAGCTTGCCGTTGCCTGTACCGTCATCGGTAATGGCGATTGTGTTGTGGTGTTTTTCCTCAACAAGAGCAAGGACATCGGAAAGTAAACTGTCGGGAGTGAGGTTTGAGTCACTTGTAACAAAGCCTGCCTTGTAAGCCTTTGCTTTGGCAACCATAGCGGCTTCGCTTTCAATAGACTGTGAGCCATAAATAAAAGAAACGCCGCCTTCCTTTGCAAGGGCAACCGCAAGAGTGTCGTTTGAGACAGCCTGCATTATAGCCGAAACAAGGGGAATGTTAAGAGAAAGGGACGGCTCCTCGCCGCGCTTAAACTTAACAAGGGGTGTTTTTAAGCTTACATTTGAGGGGATACATTCGGGGGAAGTGTATCCGGGAATAAGAAGATACTCGCTGAATGTTCTTGAAGGTTCGTTGTAATAATATGCCATAAGCTCCTCCGTAAAAAAATTCAAATATTTTATTACCTAATAGTATACTACATAATTGGACTTTTTTCAATAGTTTTTTACATTTTTATCAGTTTGCATAAAAACGAAAGAGAATAACATATATATTTTTTATTTGCAGGAAAAAGCAAGGGCGGGAGGCCTTGACACAAAACGCGTTTGACATCTGTATAAATTTTAAGTCTGCACCCATACACCAAAATCTGAAAAAAGCCTTCTCCGGCAGGAGAAGGCTTGTCCTATCTTATCACATTGTAAATTTCGCGGGCAACACTTGTTTTGTCAAGACACAGGTCACACAAAAGTTCATTTCGCTGACCGTGAGGAACGAAAGCGTTGTCAACAGCCTTTATAATGACACGGGCAGAGAGAGAGCTTTCGGCAATTTTTGCAGCAATTTTTTCACCTACTGAGCCTGAGCGTATCCCCTCTTCAAGAATGTACACAAGCCTTGCTTTTCCGATTAAAGCAAGAATCTTTTTGTACGGCAGAGGGCAAATATCTATAAGCTTGACAATTCTCACGCCGATACCAAGCTTTTCAAGTATCTTTGCAGCACCGTAAGCCTCCTCGGTAATTTTTCCATAGGTGATTATGACAATATCCGAGTCAGCACCCTGAGCGGTAAGCTCTGTGAAATCGGTAAAACCGCTTCTGTCATAGAGAGACTCACTGCCTCTGGGATAACGGACTATCGCAGGAGTCTCACCTGCAAAAGCCTTGTCAAAGCATCGCTCCATTTCGTGGTAAGTTTCGGGTGAGTATATTCTGATACCCGGAATCGATGAGAACAAGGAATAGTCGTAAAGTCCCTGATGAGTAACGCCGTCAGCACCGACAATTCCTGCCCTGTCAAGAGCGATTACAAGCGGAAGTCTTTGCAGAGCCGCATCGTGGAAAAGCTGGTCGTAGATTCGCTGTGCAAATGTGCTGTATATAGCAAATACAGGCTTCATTTTTGCATAAGTAAGTCCTGCGCTGAAGGTAGCACCGTGCTCCTCGGCTATGGCGGTGTCAAAGAATCTGTCGGGGAAACGGCGACTGAAATCAGAAAGACCCGTACCCTCAACCATAGCGGCGGTTACCGCACAAATTTTGTCGTCTTTTTCTGCAAGAGCGCATAAATATTTGCCGAATCTGTCCGAAAACGTGTCACTGTGTGAAGTGCCGGCACCCTTTTCTCTGTCAAAGGGCCCAACTGCGTGGTATGATTCGGGATTTGTTTCGGAAAGAGAAAATCCCTTTCCCTTTTTTGTTACTATGTGAACAACCGAGGGTCTGTGCTTGGTTTTCGCTTCAATAAGCGCCGCCTCAAGCTTTCTTATGTTGTTGCCGTCAACAGGACCTATGTAGTCACAGCCAAGACTCTCGAAAATATTGTAGTTTGTGCTTACACGCTTGATAAAATCACGTGTGTGCTTAAAGACATTGACAAGTCCCCCGCCTATAAAGGGAATTTTTGTGCAGACACGTTTAATACCGTGCTTGAGCGCAAAATAGCGGGTGCTTGTCCTGATAGTTGAAAGAGAGTGGTGCATACCGCCCACATTCTTTGATATGGACATTTCGTTGTCGTTTAAAAGAATGATAAGGTCGAGATTTTTGTTACCGCAGTTGTTGAGTGCCTCGTATGCCATACCGTTGGTAAAAGAGCCGTCACCGATAACGGCAACAGTGTAAAGACCTGAACCCTTGAGTTTTTCAGCCTCGGCAATACCGATGGCAGTTGAGAGGGAAGTACCCGAATGACCTGCAAAAACAGTGTCATAAATACTCTCATCAGGATTGGTAAATCCCGAAATACCGCCTTTTTGACGGAGAGTATCAAAAGTATCAAGTCTCTCACAGATTATTTTGTGAGCGTAGCACTGATGCGAAACATCAAAAATTATTTTATCAAGAGGCGTGTCAAAGGCTCTGTGAAGAGCAATTGTAGCCTCAACCATACCAAGGTTAGAAGCAAGATGACCGCCGTTTTTTTCAACAGTGGAAATTATCTTTTCACGGATTTCACACGCAAGAGTATCAAGAGCATCATAATCAAGCCCTTTAAGGTCTTTGGGTGAATTTATGTTTTCAATCAACGGCTCCTACCTCCTTTTACAACCGATTCATAAACTGCACAGGTGCAGGGCTCCTGCCCTGCCTTAGCCCTTGTAGTAATTTATAAGACAACCTGCAAGGATAATCCTGCGCTCATCATCTGTAAGCTCACCGAGAGATACGGTAAACTCACGAACATCATCGCCTACAATGTAAGCGGTAATCTTGTCAGCCTTGTTTTCAATCGCTGACTTTATACCCTTGATGAATACAAAATCACCGCACACAAAGCTTGTGTCAGGCTCATCCGTAACAAACGGGAGCATACCCCAGTTAATAAGGTTACTTCTGTATCTCTTTGTAGCATATTCACTTGCAATGTTTGCAAGACCGCCAAGTACCTTCTGACAGGAGGCAGCCTGCTCACGCGCAGAGCCGTCACCCGGCTTCTTTGCATATATAGTGCTGCCGATAGCAGTGCATTTTGCACAGGCGTCAATACCTGCAGCCTTTAATTTGTCGTAAACCTCTGTTACCTTTGCATCAATATTGCCCTCTTTGCGTGCATCCTCATAGGCCTTTACAGACTTTGCCTTTGCAACATACTGAGGATCCTTTCTTGAAAGGGTAAATTCAGCAAGCTTCAGAGGATTTGAACGGTAAGACGAGGTTTCACCCGAGGGGATAAGCTCGTCTGTTGTTGTAACAGGGTCGTTTATAACGCTTACTACCTCAAGAAGCACATCCTCTGTCAGAGCGCTCATTTCGGGCCAGTCGGTGATGTTCGGACCGAATTTGAGTTCAGCCGATGTGTCAGGCTTGCCGTAGCCGTTGTAAAGTCTGCTCTTGTAGGGTGAATCGTCAAACTTGTATTCGTGGCATCTTTCTGTATATTCAATTTCGGTTGCGGGAGTGAGAATACCACCATTTTTAGCGGTAGCCGCAATACTTCTTGCGTCCATGAGCGCAACTGAAGAAAGCTGACCGTTTGCAGGCTTTGAACCCTCACGGTTGGGGAAGTTTCTTGTAGAATGTCTTATTGAAAGACCGCCGTTTGCAGGAACATCGCCCGCACCGAAGCAGGGACCGCAGAATGCACTTCTCATAGTAGCACCCGCACTCATAAGCTCGCCTGCAGCGCCGTCACGCATAAGCTCTAAGAATACAGGCTGGCTGGCAGGGTAAACGGAAAGCGCAAACTCGCCGTTGCCAATGCTCTTGCCGCCTAAAATGTCTGCAGCAGCAACAAGGTTATCGTATGTACCGCCGGCACATCCTGCAATTACACCCTGGTCAACTCTGATACCCTTGTCTGTGATTTTGTCAACAAGACCGAGTCTGAGTCCGGGAGCTTCAAGCTGTGCAAGAGCCTCTTTTTCTGTCTTTGCAAGAATATCCTCTGCATTGTCGATAAGCTCTCTTATAGTGTAAGTGTTGCTCGGGTGGAAGGGCAGAGCAATCATAGGCTCAACGCGTGACAAATCAATTTCAACAAGACCGTCATAGTAAGCAACACCGGCGGGTGCAAGCTTCTTGTATTCGTCAGGTCTCTTGTGGTTAACAAAATACTCGCGTGTAACTTCATCTGTCATCCAGATAGAGGAAAGACAAGTAGTTTCGGTAGTCATAACGTCAATGCCGTTTCTGTATTCGATAGGCAGATTCTTTATACCGTCACCGATAAATTCAAGCACGCGGTTTTTAACATAACCGCTTTTAAATACAGCACCGATTATAGCAAGGGCTACGTCCTGAGGACCAACACCGAGTTTTGGCTTGCCGTCAAGCTTTACGGCAACAACACCGGGCATTTTAACATCGTAAGTACGGCATAAAAGCTGCTTTACAAGCTCACCGCCGCCCTCACCGATAGCCATAGTACCGAGAGCACCGTAGCGTGTGTGGCTGTCAGAGCCGAGTATCATCTTGCCGCAGCCGCTCATCATTTCACGCATGAATGAGTGAATAACCGCCTGATGTGCAGGTACATATATACCGCCGTACTTCTTCGCCGCAGAAAGACCGAATATGTGGTCGTCCTCGTTAATAGTACCGCCAACCGCACAAAGACTGTTGTGGCAGTTTGTAAGCACGTATGGAATAGGGAATTTTTCAAGACCCGATGCACGTGCAGTCTGCACGATACCGACATAGGTGATATCGTGAGATGCGATGGCATCAAACTTGATTTTCAGATTTTTGTCGTCACCGCTTGTGTTGTGAGAGGTGAGGATAGAGTAGGCAATAGTGTTCTTCTTTGCCTCATCTTTGCTGATACTTAAATTTTTTGAAGCAAGGATTTTATCCTTTTCGGCATTATCGGGGATTATGTCAAAATCGGGAGTGACAAAAACCCCTGTATCATATAATTTTATCATCGTTTTATCCTTTTTTATGGTATAAATAATCCTGAAAATTTACGCCTTGAAGCTGTCCTTTAAAACAACAATTCTGTTGAATGTGTTCGGATACTTTGTGTCAGCACAGAAGTATGCGTTTCTGACAAACTGGAACTTTTCACCCGGCTTTGCATCCTTAAGAGAGGGCTCAATCTTCGCATGTGTTACCTTTGTAAGTGACTCGGGATTGAGATAATCATTGTAAGTCTTGTCCTCGGGAATGTCGCCTACGTTTTCAATGGTGAAGAGCTTGTCGTAAAGCATCATATCCGCATCAAGTGCGTGAGATGCAGAAAGCCAGTGGATTGTACCCTTGATTTTTCTGCCGTCAAGAGGATTGCCGTTACCCGCTTCAAGATCAGCGTTTACGTGAATAGCAGTAACCTCACCGTTTTCGTCTGTGTCAACGTGTGAGAACTTGACAATATAAGCACCCATAAGTCTGACCTCGCCCTCGGGCTTTAGTCTGAAGAACTTCGGAGGCGGTTCGAGAGCAAAGTCGCTCTTTTCAATGTAAAGCTCGCGTGTAAATGGAATCTTTCTTGTACCTGCAGACTCGTCATTCGGGTTGTTTGTTACCTCAAAATATTCAACCTTGTCCTCGGGGTAGTTGTCAACGATAACCTTTACAGGGTCAATAACCGCAATTCTGCGTTTGGCCGTTGTGTTAAGCTCTTCTCTGATACAGTGCTCTAAAAGCTTGATGTCAACAAGGCTGTCAGCCTTTGAAATACCCGCACGCTTAACAAAATCAAAGATTGAAGCGGGAGTGTATCCACGGCGTCTGAGACCGCAGAGAGTGGGCATTCTGGGGTCGTCCCAGCCGTCAACAAGACCGGTTTCAACAAGCTGACGGAGATAACGCTTACTCATAACCGTATAGGTTACATTGAGTCTTGCAAATTCTCTCTGCTTGGGCTTCTTTTCAAAGTCTATGTTGTCAACAACCCAGTCATAAAGAGGTCTGTGATTTTCAAATTCAAGAGAGCAGAGTGAGTGAGTGATTCCCTCAAGAGCATCCTGAATGGGATGAGCAAAGTCGTAAAGGGGATAAATGCACCACTTGTCGCCCTGTCTGTGATGATTACAGTGTACAATTCTGTAAATTGCAGGGTCACGCATATTCATATTGGGACTTGCCATATCAATCTTGGCTCTTAAAGTATGAGTACCGTCAGCAAACTCACCGTTTTTCATTCTCTCAAAAAGGTCGAGGTTTTCCTCAATAGAACGGTCTCTGTAAGGGCTGTTTTTACCTGCCTCTGTGAGAGTACCTCTGTACTCACGCATCTCGTCAGCAGTAAGGTCGCAGACATAAGCCTTGCCGTCACGGATAAGCTTTACTGCGTATTCGTAGCACTTGTCAAAGTAGTCAGAGCCGTAGAAAATACCGCCGTTCGGCTCTGCACCAAGCCACTTTAAGTCTTCAAGTATGCTTTCAACATACTCGTTGTCTTCCTTGGCAGGGTTGGTGTCGTCATAGCGGAGATTGAAAAGACCGCCGTACTTCTTTGCAGTAGAGTGGTTTATATAGATAGCCTTTGCACTTCCGATATGGAGGTAGCCGTTAGGCTCGGGCGGGAAACGGGTGTGGATTTTGTCAACAACACCTGCCTCTAAATCCGCGTCAATAATGTCGTGTATAAAATTTGATTCAATAACTTCCTTGATTTCTTCGCTCATTGTAAATGAACCTCTCTTTCGTGAGTATGCCCTTATTTCACTGAATTTGCTCTTGCGCGTACTCTCTCGTCACCGAGGAGCTTGCAAATAGTGCACAAATCGGGGGAATTGGCTCTGCCTGTGATAGCGATTCTTATAAGATTTGACACGTCTGTTACAGAACCCTTGAATTGAGACGGGTCTGCTTTGTAGGCTTTCATATCCGAGGTGTAGCCGTACTTTTCGGCAATAGCCTTTACCTTTTCAAACCAGGCATTGTTGTCGTCATCAGACGAATAGGACTCTGCGTAGTCGGAAAGAATCTTCGCTCTTTCATTTTCGGGAACATTTTCGGGATACGCATCTGTGACAGCGTAGTAGTCATCATAGAAGAAGCCCATATAATCCTTGACTTCACTCCAGATGGTGATATCCTTTCTC
The DNA here is from genome assembly GCA_045531795.1 of Eubacteriales bacterium. Taxonomy (GTDB): domain Bacteria; phylum Bacillota; class Clostridia; order Oscillospirales; family CAG-272; genus UBA4717. Next base: position 7,815 of record JAZSET010000075.1, read on the forward strand.
GGCTTTTTACCGCCTCTGCCGATAGCTAAAATTTCCTTGGCATAGTCGGCTTTGGCAGATAACTTTTCGTAAAAGTCCCTGTCGTATTCAGAAGCCCAGTCAAGAACCTTTGTGTAAACCTCATCGGCAGTCATTCTTGCAACAGTGTTCTTGGCAACATCGTTTAACTTGTCAAAGTCAAAGAGACAGCCTGAAGCGCTCATCTTCTTGATTGAGAACGGGAACTCGGTGTAATCCTTGTCGGGATTTGCAAGTCTCCATTCCTCGTAGTTGGAGTTGAGAAGAGTCATAACGTACTCAACAACCGCTTCGGGACAGTAGCCTTTTTCCTTGTAGAAACGCATATCAACGCCCGCGTCTCGCTTGGAAAGCTTCTTTTTTGAGCCGTTTTCGTCAAGCTTCATAAGCTGAGAAATGTGTAAGAACTTGGGAAGCTTAAAGCCTAAAGCATTAAAGAGCTGAATGTGGAAAGGCAAACTCGGTAACCACTCCTCGCCTCTTACAACGTGAGTTGTGCCCATAAGGTGGTCATCAACTGCATGAGCAAAGTGGTATGTGGGAATACCGTCGCTCTTTAAAAGCACGTGGTCCTTGTCGTTTTCGGTGATTTCGATGTCACCCTTTACAAGGTCGGTGAATTTGATTTTTCTGTCAACAGAGCCCTGACTCTTGAGTCTCAGTACAAAGGGCGCACCCTCTTTAAGCTTTTCCTCGATTTTTTCAATCGGAGCATCACGCCACACGGCCCACTTACCGTAGTAGCCGGGGTCAGCCTTTAATTCTTCCTGCTCGGCTCTGATAGCGTTAAGCTCGTCTTCCGTGCAGAAACAGGGGTAAGCCATACCGTCACGGATAAGCTTTTTTGCAAAAGCCTGATATATTTCAGCTCTCTCGCTTTGTCTGTAAGGACCGTATGCACCGTTGTCACGGCCTCCCGCAACAGCACCCTCGTCAAACTTTACGCCATAGTAAGCAAGAGTTTCGATAAGGTTTTCTTCAGCACCCTCAACCTCACGCTTTGAGTCTGTGTCCTCAATGCGCAGGAATAAAACACCGCCCGACTGGTGAGCAAGTCTTTCACTTACTCTTGTGGGGAAAAGTCCGCCGAAATGAACAAAGCCTGTAGGGCTCGGTGCAAAACGGGTTACCTTTGCACCCTCGGGAAGCTCACGCTTCGGAAAAGCTGCTTCAACCTCCTCGGGAGTCTTTGTAACTCCGGGATAGAGCAGATCAGCAAGATAGTTAAAATCCATAATAGTCCTCCATACCGCCAAAGCGGCAAAAAAATCTGTGTCTTATTTTTCTTTAACAAACATATTCCACTTGCGTTCGTGGGAAAGAGTAGTGGCGCAACCGTGACCGGGATAAACCTTTTTGTCGCCACGGAGTCTGTATAAACGCCTGATTGAAAGCTCAATAGAGTCAAAGTCGCCACCGGGGAAATCGGTTCTGCCAATGCTTTCGCAAAAAAGGGTGTCACCCGATATTATGCCCGCATCAGTAAGATAGCAAACAGAGCCGACAGTGTGACCGGGAGTGTACACAACCTCGATTTTGGAGTTGCCGATAGTGATTATGTCACCGTCGTCAACAAGCACATCGGCATCGTCAAAGGTGTCGTCACGGCCGACGTGGTTCATAAGGCTGAACATCGGGTTTGAAAGACATACATTGTCAAGCTTGTGAATGTAAACCTTAGCACCTGTCAGCCTCTTTACAGTGTCAAGAGCAAGTATGTGGTCGAAGTGACCATGTGTAAGCAAAATAGCCTCAACTGTTACTCCAAGAGCATGAGACTGCTCAACAAGAGACTCACCATTGTCACCGGGGTCAACAAGAGCCGCCTTTTTAGTGGCAGAGTCAATAAGCAGATAAGAGTTAGCGCCCTGAAGGCTTGAGGTTAAAGTTTTGATTTCCATAAGTGTGCATACCGCCCCATAATAATATTAAATATTATAACATAACAAAGTCCGTTTGTCTACACCAAAACCGATATTTTCTCATAATTGGGACGAATTTCTTGAATTTGACCAAAAAATGTGCTATAATGGGACAAATGAGTGTAATTTTAGCCGAAAGGAAAAACAAATGACAAAGAAAAACAAAGGCGTAACACCACCGACAAACTGTGAAATGTGCGTCTATTTTGATACAGACCCCGATACGGGAGAAGAGTACTGTGCAGTAAACCTTGACGAAGACGAAATGGTGAGTTTTATGACAGGCGATAACAGTCACTGCCCGTATTTCTACCTCCACGACGAATACAAAACAGTCAGAAAACAAAACTAGCCAGGGGCACGCCCCTGGACCCGTATCGCGCGTGGGGTCTGTGTGAGTTCGAAATCTTCACCCGTACACCATTGTCTGTTAAAAAAGTGAAAAGATAATATCACGCACATACAAAGCAAGCGTTGTTCGGATAGTCTCACGCAGAGTTGATATGGGCGAGAGACACCCCCTTCCCGTGGGAGGGAAGGTGCCACGAAGTGGCGGATGGGGAGCAAGATTTATAAAACAAAACAAAAAAGCCACCAGGAAAGAATTTTCACAGACCAAATCTGTTTATAAAATAAACAATCCCCACAGGGAATGAGCCCCGTGAGGAAAGGGATACAAAAGGGAAAACCGCGAGGTTTTCCCTTTTGCGTATCTTTGGTTACTTTCTGTGCATGCAGAAAGTAACATACGCGAATATAAACATCAGACCAAATACACGATAGTACTGACGAGTGCAATCACTATCACCATACCCTTTTACCCACCGCCCGGCGTTTCTTTTTTTGACGGAATGGCGGACGGACTTTTCTCTTTCTTTTATATTTCTTTCTCTCTTTCTCTTAATGAAAAAGAAATTTATTTCTTTTTCTCTCTGTCTAAAAAAGAGGATGTCCGCAAAAATGCGGACAGAATACGCGGACAAAAACGCGGACAAAACAGCCCTGAAAGAGACCAAAACACAAACAATCCGCAAGAATATTTACAACTTCTTAATATGTAAAAATTTCCTGAACGCACGCACCTGTGCGATGGAAAAAGAGCAAAAAACAAAAAGTGCCAATTTCATCTCCACCAGGCAAATAAAAAATTTACAAATGAAGAGAAACACCATAAAAATAAAAAATTACACTTAGCCCGCTTTAAGTGAAATCGTGTCAATCTCACTTAGGGGCCTCTAAGTGTAAGCAATTCTGAGCTGAAACGGAATAAAATCCGAATTATTTCCGTGATAAAGTGAAATTTTTTGAAAAAACCACTCAAAAACAGAGCATCATACACCAAAAACCTTAAGTTTTCAACACCCCCAAACGAGTTTTCAACAGTTTTTTCTGAGTTTTCAACACCCGTGCGCGAGTT
>JAZSET010000164.1:0-20799 GCA_045531795.1 Eubacteriales bacterium
ATATGTAAAGGATAACGGCACGAAGGCAGAAAATGACAATGCTCCCGAGGGTTACAGATCTGTAATAGTAGAAACGGGTATCTCAAATGAAAACTTTATTGAAATAAAGAGCGGCGAGCTTAAAGAAGGCGATACAGTATATGTACCGCAGGCTGTAAGAGCTACAACCGATGGTCTGGCGGGAATGTTTGGCGGAATGACTCAGATGCCAGGTATGGGTTCAATGCCGTCGATGAGCGGTGGAATACCCGGTGGAAATATGGGACAGAGACCGTCAGGCAGTATGGGCGGCCAGAGGCCCTCGGGCAATATGGGTGGTGGTTTCAGATGACGCCGCTTATAGAGCTGAAAAACATATACAAAATTTATAAAATGGGCGACTCTGAGGTAAGAGCTGCCGACGGAGTGTCACTTAAGATACACAAGGGAGAATTTGTAGCGGTTGTCGGTCAGTCGGGATCGGGTAAAAGTACGCTTATGAATATAATCGGCTGTCTCGACACCCCTACCTCGGGCGAATACTTCATTGATGGCGAGGATGTAAGTGAGCTTGAGGATGACGAGCAGGCCACTATCAGGAACAAGACTATAGGGTTTATTTTTCAGCAATACAACCTTATTGCAAAGCTGAATGTCCTTGAAAATGTAGAATTATCCCTGCTTTATGCGGGAATACCAAAGGGTCAAAGACGTGAAATGGCAATGGCGGCACTTGAAAGAGTAGGGCTTACTGATAAGCTGAAGAATTACCCCAACCAGCTTTCGGGAGGTCAGCAGCAGAGAGTGTCAATTGCGCGTGCACTGGCCGGAAATCCCTCCATTATTCTGGCAGACGAGCCTACAGGTGCTCTTGACAGTAAGACAAGCAGAGAAGTGCTTGATTTTCTGAAAAAACTCAATAATGAGGGAAACACTATTGTACTGATTACTCACGATAACAGCATAGCCGCAGAGGCAAAGCGTGTAGTGAGAATCGTGGACGGTAAGATAACCTATGACGGCAACGCACAGGGTGCGTTTGAAAAGAGGTAAGGCTATGGGATTTTATCAGGCGTTTAAACTTGCGATAAAAAGCCTTGCGGCAAATAAAATGAGGGCATTTTTAACAATGCTCGGCATAATAATCGGCGTTGCGGCGGTAATTATACTTGTAAGTCTTATGCAGGGTCTGACAGGTGAGGTGACCTCACTGTTTTCGGACCTGGGCACAGAGGTGCTTACTGTTTCCGTACAAAGCAGAGGTGCTTCAAGAACTCTTGATGACAAGGATTTTTACGGGTTTTACGAAGAAAATGACAACCTCTTTTCCTATATGTCTCCGAATGTAAGTGTTTCCGGAATGGTAAAGTATAAAAACACCGAATACTCATCAACTGTAAAGGGAGTTTCGGAGGAATATATGGGAATGGAGGATTTAAAGCTTGCTGACGGAAGATTTATTTCCTATTCCGATATAGAGTATAATCAGAAGGTCTGCGTTGTCGGTTCATATTTAAACAGAGATGTTTATGGTGGAAATGCTGTCGGAAACACTATAAAAGTAGGCGGTAACAAGCTTACCATTGTTGGTGCGCTGGAGGAGACAGATGATTCTACCGAGAAATCGGGGGATGACATTATTCTGCTTCCGTACAGTACGGCTTGCAAAATCGGAAATACACAGATATCAAACTACAGTTTTTATGTAAAAGATACAGACAACATTTCTTTTGCTGAAAATGTAATAGACAATTATCTTTACGACGTATTCGATTCCGAAGATTACTATTCCATAATGAATATGCAGTCTCTCATTGACCAGATGGAAGAAATGATAGGAATGATGACGATGGTGCTTGTGGGAATCGCGGGAATATCCCTGCTTGTTGGCGGTATCGGTATTATGAATATTATGCTGGTGTCGGTGACAGAGAGAACACGCGAAATAGGAATCAGAAAATCTCTCGGTGCGAGACGGCGCGATATTATGAGACAGTTTGTAATCGAAGCGGGAACAACTTCTGCTATGGGCGGACTTGTCGGGATAATACTCGGAATTGTTGTGGCGGTTGTGCTTGGAAATGCAATAGGAATAAATGCCACACCTACGTTTTTGGCGGTTGGAATCAGCGCGGGAGTTTCAATATTTATCGGAATACTTTTCGGATATCTTCCTGCAAGAAAGGCAGCACGGCTTAATCCGATAGATGCTCTCAGGTATGAATAATAAAGAAAGGCGGGTACAAAAATGAACAGGAAAATAACAGCACTTGTTTTATGCTTTATAATGCTGATTTCGTCTACTTTAGCGGTATCGGCAGAAACGAGTGACGATGATGCAATAAAGCTTTTGGGCGTTCTTGGAATAATGAACGGAGACAAAAGCGGCAATCTGAATTTAGACAAGGAGGTAACGCGAGCAGAGTTTTCAAAAATGCTCGTTGCCGCCTCCTCATATAAAGACAAAATCTCAAAGGAGGCAATTTCCACAGGCTTTTCTGATGTGTCCAGCGAACACTGGGCGGCACCTTATATAAGAGTCGCGGCAGAAAACAAGTGGATATACGGTTATCTCGACGGAAGATTCGGGCCGTCAAATACAATTAAACTTGAGGAAGCGGCAACAATGTTTTTGAGAGTGCTGGGATATACTTCAAGTGATATGCCGGGTATTTATCCCAATGGTCAGCTTGCTTTATACAGAGCATTGAAGCTTGACGAGGGTGTTGATGCCCAAAAAGGCGAAAATGTTGTGCGCAGAGACTGCCTTAAGCTTTTTGTGAATTTACTTAATGCAAAAACCAAGGATTCAAGAGTGTATGCTCAGACTCTAGGCTATTCTCTCGGCACAGACGGGAAAATAGATATATACAAGACGCTGGCAGAAGAGATGACCGGACCTTATGTAATAGAAAGTGGCATTTCCGATTTGCCTTTGGATATATCGGGATTTACTGTTTACAAGGACGATACAACCAAAACGCCGAACGATATTCAAAAATACGATGTAGTTTATTACAGTGAAGACCTGCGTGCGGTATGGGTTTATAATGATAGTGTAACAGGAGTTTTTGAGTCGGCGGTACTGTCGGGTTCACTTCCCACAAGCGTAAATGTAGGCGGTAAAAATTACACGTTTGAAGAAAGTTCTGCGGCAAAATCCATGTCGGTTTACGGAGAATTTTCAAAGAATGATGTTGTGACGCTTCTTCTTGGAAAAAACGGAGGAATTGTAAAGGTAGTAGACGCAGCTCTCCACTATGATATTGACGATGATAATTTCCTCTCTGTTGTGGAAAGTACACTCAAGGGACCATATATTGTAACGAAAAATTATGCTTCACTTGGACTTCCCACAAGCGGAATTACCGTAATAAAAAATAACAAGTCATCGACTGTTAATAACATAAAGCCGTATGACGTAGTTTACTATTCATCCGTTGCCAAAACGGCTATGGTTTATTCAAAAACCGCAAGCGGAACATATAAGTCGGCTTCTCCCACGATAGATGCACCCACTCAGGTAACTGTTGCGGGGCAGACATTCAAGATAGGTGAGAGCGAAGCGGCAGTTGCACTTTCGAGTATCGGCAAATTCAGTCCCGGTGATTTTGTAACCCTGCTTCTCGGCAGAAATGACGAGGTTGTCGGCGTTGTTCCAATGAGCGAATTTGCCAATAATGTATATGGCGTGGTACTTGGTGTTGGTTCAAAGAATTATACAGATGAAAACGGTCAGAATTACAGTGCGAGAACACTCGATTTAATGACAACAGAGGGGGGAAATATGTCTGTTGAGGGAGTGCTTTCTACACTTGATGCGGGAGACATTGTAAGAGTAAGTTACGATAATGATGTAAATGTTGAAAGAATGAAGCTTCGTTCAGTAAAAGGCGAGCTTACAGACACAAGCGTTGGCGAGCTTACTCTTGCAAAAGATGTTAATGTACTCGATACAGATATGTACGGCAATAATCCTTACCCGCTTTTTTTTAGCAGACTGACGGGAGTTACTTTCAAAGAGGGAGACGTAAAGTATTACGCCACCGACTCTTCGGGCAAGGTCACAGATTTGATCCTGAGTGATTTTGCGGGCGACAGCTACAAATACGGTATTATGATTGAAGCCGAAGCGGCTCAGAACTTTTCGTCAGATGAAGAGGATTTTGACAAATCACAGCTTGTAGACACAAATTTTTATTACAAGTATCAGATTGGCAATCAGACTACTGAAATGACTGCTCTTGTTCAATATACACTTGAAACGGGCCCGTGTGTATTTAAGTATACCGGAAACAAACTTGACAGTATTGATATGCTAAAAAAGCTGCCGGAAAACTCAAAATACACATCTTTTGGAATGGTGCTTGGCGGCGAATTATATCTTTTTTCGGATGATATATGCGTATATACACCCAATGAAAATAAAAAATCTGCTCTTAAATACAGTGTAATGACTGTCAGTGAGTTGACTGAAAATATCGACTCATACAATCTTCGTGCTTACTACGATGTTTCACCCGATAACGGTGGCAGAATAAGGGTGATTATAGCAACAAAAAAATAGTAGAAAAGGCACAGGTTTCCTGTGCCTTTTCTATTGACAAGGAAATTTTAGTGTGGTATAGTTAAAGCAGCGATTGTAACTATGGTATATAAGTTATATTATATAGAGTAAAGGGAGCTTTTTATGTTGTATAACTATTCTATAACACCGCTTGATATTGAACATATAGACGAAATATGTCAGGATATCGAAGAAATGATAGAAACGAGAGCAATAACCTGCCCGATGTTTCTCATGAAGCTTCATCCCGAGGGAATCCCGCCGGTTGATAAGGTTGGTCCCTTGTGCGAAAAATATGCACAGTTTAAAGAAAGACTTGATAAAAAGGGAATAAAATCAGGAATTCTTGTTCAGTCTTCACTCGGTCACGGCTATGCACTTGACGGCGGTATGCCCTTTACAAAATATAAGGGCATGACAAACGGTCAGGAGCAGAGTGTATACTGTCCGCTTGACGAGGGCTTCAGAGAATACTTTAAGAATGTAATGAAAACCCTGGCCTCATACGGACCTTGTGCTATTATGCTTGACGATGATTGCCGTCTGCTTAACCGTGTAGGCAGAGGCTGTGCCTGCGACAAGCATATGGCTGAATTCAACCGTCTCACCGGCAAAAATATGACAAGAGAGGAGCTTTATGAGCATATTAAAACTCATAAAAGCGATGACGAAATAACACTTGCTTTTGTTGAAACACAGAGAGAGGCGCTTCACGGTGCAATTGTTGCTATGCGTGAGGGAATTGATGAGATTGATCCGGGTATCCAGGGAATAAACTGCACGAGCGGTGAAACCTGTGAGTTTGTTGAATACAACAATAAGGCTTTTGCAGGAAAAAATAATCCGACGATTGTAAGAGTCCCGAACGGTACATACGCACCTTATTCTGCGAGAGAATTCAGCAATATGCTTTACAAAACCGCAGTTTGTAAAAAGAAAATTGAAAAGAATATAGATATTGTACTGACAGAGGGAGATACCATTCCTTTCAACAGATACGGCAAAAATGCTTCCTTTATGAATTGCCAGATGGTTTCTGCAATGATTGACGGTTTAAAGGGAACAAAGCATTGGATAACAAGACTTGTAACACACGAGCCCAAAAGCGGTAAGGCATACAGAAAAACGCTTGGTGAAAATGCAGGGCTGTACGAGGAATTATCAAGACTCAGTGAAAAAATCAAGTGGGCAGGATGTCGTATTCCTTTTGTAAATACCGAGATATATGATTTCCACAGTCCGCTTTTTGAAATGAGCGGAAGCTGCCACTTTGCAACGAGAGTTCTCGAAAGACTCGGAATTCCTTTCTATTTTTCAAGCGATAATGACGGTGCCACCTTTGTCAGCGGTACAGCGCTTGACAAATGGAATGACGAAGAAATAAAAGAAATGTTTGAAAAAACAAGCGTTTTTATTTCTTCTGATGCTGCCGAAAAGCTTATTTGCAGGGGCTTTGGCGAATACCTCGGTGTAGATGTTAAAAAATGGGAGGGAGAAAACCTCTCGGGCGAAAGATTTTCAAACGGCAGAGAAGCCCTCAAGCAGGTCGGTATGATGGAAATATGTCCTACCCAAAAAGAGGTTTATGCCGAATCTATGATTTATCATCTTGAAAACGGAATGAACAAGAAAGAATTGTTCCCGGGTGTTGCGGTATATCCTCGCAAGAATGGCAAATACACCATAACCTTTTCGGGAACGCCCGAAGCAAGCTTTATCTATACAGAGGGATTCTCTTTCCTTTGCGAAAGCAGAAAAGAGCAGCTTGTAAAGCTTCTTGAAATGACGGGAAATCTGCCCGTGTATTACAGCGGAGACCTCGAAATGTTACTTCGCGCAGGATATATCGGTGAAAATGAACTTCTTGTAATTGCATTCAGTACTGGCTGGGATATGCTTGATGATTTCAGAGTCATAAGCGAGAAACAGATTCGTGAAATTGAAGAGATTTGCCCTGACGGAAGTTATAAAAAGCTTGATTTTTATTCGGAAGATGGCGAAACAGTGATAAGCAAAGAAGTTTCTCCTATGACACCCTTTGTTTTTGTAGTCAGATATTGACTATAAAAGTAAAAAAATAATCTGGAAAATGCCGGAGAAAAAATGAAAACTATTAAGAAAATTATATCGGATGCCTGCGTGGCATTTACAATCATTGAGTTTATTTTGCTTATAACGGCACAGCTTATGCTGTCGGGTGGCGCAAAAAGTGATGCGCTCGTAAGCTTTTTGGGACTCAAAGCGGCTCTTTTAATATTCATCACTGCTTTGATTTTCAGTATTGCAGGACTTGTTTTAAAAATAGAAAGAGTTCCCGGATTTATTCTGAGACTTATTCATTTTGTAATAACCATAACTACCATTGAGACGGCGGTTTTACTTATTATGTCGGCATTCCGGGCAGCTACAGTTTTGGTTATAGGTTTTGCTTATACCTTGTTATACATAGTGCTTACCCTGATTTTGTATTTTATAAAAAGAGTAAGACTTAATAAAAAAGAGGAAAAAGAAGAATATACACCGGTTTTTAACAATTTGCAAAAATAAAAGAAAGGATGCGGGCTTCCCGCTTGATATATGGCAGAAACAGCGATAAAACAGGGCTTTTTACCATTATGCCGTACCGATATGGACGAGTGCTTGTGGGACAGACCCGATTTTGTATATGTCACGGGAGACGCCTATGTTGACCACCCGAGCTTTGGAACTGCAATAATTTCAAGAGTCCTTGAATCGGCAGGATACAGAGTGGCAATATTGTCTCAGCCCGACTATAAGAGCGCAGACGCGTTCAGGGAATATCCGCGCCCAAGACTCGGATTTCTTGTAAGTGCGGGTAACATTGACTCTATGGTGGCTCACTACACCGTATCAAAAAAGAAACGCAGTTACGATTATTATTCACCCGGCGGAGTAATGGGAAAAAGACCTGACCGCGCGGTTATTGTATATTGCAACCGTATCAGGGAGGCTTTCGGAGATGTGCCGATAATCATAGGCGGTCTTGAAGCATCTCTCAGGCGTCACGCACATTACGACTATTGGGACAACAAGGTACGCCGCAGCATACTTGTAGATTCCCGTGCCGACCTGCTCACATACGGTATGGGCGAAAATATTATGCTCAGAATTGCATCACTTCTTGATAAGGGTGTACCTGTTAAGAAAATCCGTGATGTCAGAGGAACGGTGTATCTTGCTAAAAAGGGTGAAAAAGTTCATTTTGATATAGCAGGAGAATTTGACTACAATGATCTGAAGACTTCGAAAGAACTTTATGCAAAGGCTTTTGGTGTTCAGTATAAAAACACAGATTCCGTTTCGGGAAAGGCGATAGTTGAGTATTATGACGACAAGCAGCTTGTTGCAAATCCGCCTATGCCCCCGCTTGAAAGAGAGGAACTTGACAGAGTGTATGCACTTCCGTATACCCGCCGAGTGCATCCCTCTTATGATGCTTTGGGCGGAGTATCGGCAATTGATGAGGTGAAGTTTTCAATAACTCATACAAGAGGCTGCTTCGGTGCCTGCAATTTCTGTGCAATTGCTTATCATCAGGGGCGTACAGTTCGCTCACGAAGCATAGATTCGGTTCTTGCTGAGGCAAAGCTGATAACCGAAATGCCCGACTTTAAAGGATATATTCACGATGTGGGCGGTCCCACAGCAAATTTTAGGTATCCGTCGTGCAAAAAACAGCTTGAATCGGGAGTTTGCAGTGAAAGAAAGTGCTTAGCTCCAACTCCCTGCAAAAATTTAGGGGTTGACCACAGCGAATATATTGAGCTTTTAGAAAAAATCGAGGCGCTTCCAAGGGTTAAAAAAGTATTTATCCGCTCGGGTATCCGCTTTGACTATGTGATGTATGACAAGAATGAGGAGTTTTTCAAACGCCTTGTGTCACATCACGTCAGCGGTCAGCTTAAGGTTGCGCCTGAGCATTGTTCGGCAAATGTGCTGATGTCAATGGGAAAGCCGAAAATTGAGGTATATGAAAGCTTCAGAAAGAGGTTCTTTGAACTGACAAAGAGCTATAATCTTGAGCAGTATCTCGTTCCGTACCTTATGTCAAGCCACCCTGGCAGCAGACTTTCCGATGCAGTCGAGCTTGCGCTTTATTTAAAGAGCCTTAATATGAGGCCTGAGCAGGTTCAGGACTTTTACCCGACTCCCGGAACTGCCTCTACGGTTATGTTCTATACCGGTATTGATCCGATAAATGGCAAAAAGGTATATGTAGCATCTGATTACGAAGAAAAGCGTATGCAGCGCGCCCTTTTGCAATACACAAAAAAAGAGAATTCGGAGCTTGTAAGACAGGCACTGAAAAAATGCGGCAGGGAAGACCTTATAGGTTACTCCGACAAATGCCTTGTCCGCCCCGCTGCAACTGAGACACGGACTTTTGAAGCGAGAAATTCTGCAAAAAGAGGAAAAACTGTAAAGAATCAGCAAAAGCACACAAGGACTCATAGCAGGATCAAAAGTACAAAAAATTCCAAAAAAGGAAAAAACAAGGGCTAATCTTACAATTATATTACAAAATTTTGTGTGGTATTGATATTCTCTATTCTTTTGGTGTATCATAAAAGTAGGAAAAATTATCTAAGCCGATGAGTGGCAGAACGGAGGACAAAATGCATTCAAGCGATACCATTACATTTAAGCTTCACGATGACCGTGAAAGCGAAATCAAGGAAATATTGCTCCAGGTTTATGCGGCTCTCAGCGAAAAAGGCTACAATCCCACAAACCAGATAGTCGGTTATATCCTTTCTGAGGACCCGACGTATATCACGAACCACAATAATGCAAGAAGTCTTATTCGCCGTATTGACCGTGACGACCTTCTTAATATGATGCTTAAGAGTTATCTTGGACTTACAAAATAAGGTTATATTTTCTGATGATTATAATAAATATTACAGACAAAGAGGCAGGATATGGCGCGTGTGATACCTCTGTAATTGCCCTTGGCAATTTTGACGGAGTACACATAGCTCATACTGCCCTTTTGTCTAAGACAGTGGCTGTTGCCAGAGAAAAAAACATAAGCTCGGCGGTGTTTACCTTTTCAGAGCACTCCGGAAAAATACTGCAGTCAAGAAATGTTTCAAGTATAACGAGTCTTAATGAAAAACTTGAACTTTTCAGAAAAATCGGGATTGACAAGGTTTATTTAGCGGATTTTGAAAAGGTGAGGGACTATACACCGAGCCGTTTTGTTGATGAAATTTTAAAAAAGAAAATAAATGCAGAATTTGCCGTTTGCGGATACGATTTCAGGTTTGGTGTCCGTGGTACGGGTAATTCTTCAGACCTCACGGACTTAATGAACGGTAATACCTATGTTATGCCTCCGGTTATGAAAGGAAATGAGGTTGTAAGCTCTACTCTTATACGGAAAGCTATAGAAGACGGGGATGTCGGGTATGCAAAAGAACTTCTCGGAAGACCTTTTTTTATAGAATTTCCCGTAGTACACGGCAAACAGCTTGGAAGAAGTATCGGCGTACCGACAATAAACCAGAATTTCCCGGAGGGGTTTGTTGTCCCAAAAAACGGTGTGTATGCGTGCATGGTAAATACCGATACGGGAGAATTTGCAGGAGTTGCAAATGTTGGCGTGCATCCGACAGTTGAAACAAGCGACAGAGTAAACTGCGAAACTTTTATTATCGGTTTTGACGGTTCTCTTTATGATAAAACCATAAGGGTATCATTTTACAAAAGGCTTCGCGATGAAAAAAAGTTTGACTCACTCGATGCCCTGAAAGCACAGATAGAAAAGGATATAGAAATAACAAAAGATTATTTTAAAAATTAGCAAAGGAGGGCGGATATTATGAAGAAGCTTACGGTTTTTCTGGTAACAGCGATAGTATTCGCTCTTGTTTTTGTCCTGCAGATTACAGCCGATACTTCGTTGCCAGACACAGATCTTGCAAGGGCTGTATATGTATATAACATTGACAGTGAAACGGAAGTTTTTTCAAAAAATGCCGATGAGGCAATTGCTCCTGCTTCCACCGCAAAAATAATGAGTGCCATAATAGCCTGTGAGCATTACAGAGATAATTACGATGAAATAATAACCGTTTCAAAAGAGGCAATAGCAGAAACACAGGGGAATAACATTGGTCTTGTAGAGGGAGAAGAAGTCAGTGTAAGAGAACTTCTGACGGCTCTTATTGCAGGCGGTGCCAATGATGCTGCAAATGTTTTTGCAATAGAGATTGCAGGCAGTATAGAAGCATTTTGCGCTCTGATGAATGACAAAGCAAAGGAAATAGGGGCGCTTAACACAGTTTATAAAAATACAAGCGGTATTGATGAAGACTCTATGGTGACAAATGCAAGGGATACAGCACTTATATCTGCCTATGCGTACAAGTTACCCTCTTTCAGAGAGTTTTCAATGATAACCCGTTATGTTATGGAAAAGACCAATAAAAGCGGGAAACGGGTTATACATAACAGAAACTATCTTTTGTCCACAAATATACTCCCGCAGTATTATGACAGTGATGCAATAGGACTGAACTCGGGCTATACCGCACAGGGAGGCTTTTGTACTGTCAGTGCATCTGAAAAGGGTGGACTTACTTACATATATGTTGTAATGGGTGGAGAAAAAGACGAAAACGGAGACAATTCCTCGTTTTATATAATATCCGACCTTATTGATTATGCAAGTGCGAATTTTGGATATATAAAGGTGCTTGACCCCGGGGAGATTGTATATGAATTGCCTGTAAGTCTTGCTAAAAATGTGGACTATGTTATAGTATCTCCCCAGAACAAGGTTGAGTATTTTCTTCCGCTTTCAACGGATGTTAAAAGCGAAATAAGCTACAATGTACGGCTTGACAGTGAGGAGATTACCGCACCAATTTATGAGGGACAGAGTATCGGCGAAATTGATGTAATATATAACTCAGAGGTTATATCAAGTGTTGCCCTTGTTTCGCAAAGCAGTGTTAAGGCAAGTTCAATTTTAAGGCTTCTTGATTATATAAAGAATCTTTTAAAAAGTACAGAAGTAAGACTTGCCATTATCGTATTTGTAATACTATTTGCTGCATACCTGCTTATAAGCTACGCAAGATTTAAAAATGCATACAAAAACAGACAGAATAAAAAAAGAGACTGAACTAATGTTCAGTCTCTTTTAATTTATCCTCTGTCCTTGAATATCGGCTCAATTTCATCTTTTTCTTCTTCAACATAATATGGGTCTATCATATACTGTTTTATCTTTGGATAGGCTGCATACGCAGACATATAAGCGCAGGTTGAGAACAGCATTACAAATGGGATAATTACACCCAGAGGAACAAAAAGTGAGAATATACCTGCTGTTAAGAAGAGAACAAGCACCATTCCGAGAAGAGCCATTATATTACGCTTTATTCCAAGAACCGCAAAAATAAAGGAATTTTTCAGAATCTTAAGAATCGGCAGATCAAAGGTTACCATAATAATATAAATGTAGAATCGCATAAAATAATAAATAACTGCGATAAACAGGCTGAGCCAGAAGAATACATTAAGCATAAAACTTCCGAGATTTATGTTGAAGAATAAAATGTCATAAGCGATTACAACCATAAACAACAAGTCGAGAATTCCGAAAATCAGACCTTGTCTGAAGTTGCGCTTTATAGCATACCAGAAGTCACTCCACATAAAGAGTGGTTCGCCCTTTACAATATTCCGCAAAATATAGGTCGTTCCTACATTGACAAGTCCGAAAGTAAATAAAACAAGCAGTGAAAGTGCCCAGAATACATTTGTTGCCGTTGTAGGCAGCGAAAGGTCTCCGCGCAGACCGAAAACTCCGTTGATTGCCGAAAGGACAGGGTTACCCGTATCCTGCAAAACCCCGTAAAGCACGGTATAGAGTTTTGTGGCAGGAGCCCTCATATGAGTATTGAGATTTCCGCTTATGGCGAGCATCGCAAAAAGAATCGGGAAATTACCGAACACCATATAAATATTTACAGTCACAAGCTTTCCGAATTTTCTGAAGAAGCTTATAAAAAAGTTTTTTAGATTTTTTGGCCCCTCGGGCTCTTTTTTTACGCCCTTTCCGTCTGCATAGTAGTTAAAGAGACTGATCTCTTTTCCGAAAATTTTCATTTGAACATCCGTGCCTTTCGCATTTATATAAAGTTTATAAGTACAAGAGTAAGTGTGACAGTCACAAACAAAACGCCTGAGGATACCACAAAATCGAGAATGTATGCCCGTGAGTCGTCTCGCTTTATTATGTCAATAAGACTTGCTCCCGCGTTTTGGAAGCGTTTGCTGTAGAACAGGGCTCTTATGGCAACAGAAACACTGACAGATATTATTGCTATCTGAGATGCAAGATATATGAGAGATTCAATAAATATA
Organism: Eubacteriales bacterium; assembly: GCA_045531795.1. GTDB lineage: Bacteria > Bacillota > Clostridia > Oscillospirales > CAG-272 > UBA4717. Next base: position 12,947 of record JAZSET010000164.1, read on the forward strand.
CCGCCTTGTGTGGTAAACTCCAGCATACATATTGCAAACGAACAGACAGATGCTTTCCATACACATATTGCCGCACAAAAAACAGGGGCAAATACGGTGTAACCCATTACAAACACTAAAAGAGGGAACAGCATTTCGTGATAAAACGATGACAGTATCACAAAAAGCTTGTCCGACAGCGAATCTGCCTCTGCAAACATTCCTTTAAAATAAGTGCCGATGATAAAGTCTGCATCTATATCAATGCTGTCGCCTGTAACCCTGTAGAGAACAACTCCCAAAGCAAGTCCTATAAAAACAAGCATAGAGCATATTGAAAGTGCCATTCTGACTTCCCGTCTGCCTCTGTATGCCCGCATAGTTCTGTACAGAGATTCATCGTTGTACATTTCTTCAAATTCCATTTATTCCGCCTCCTTAATACCTTTATAAGTATATGAGGCAAATAGATATCGGTAGAACAATTATACACCATTATAATAACACAAAATAAACAAATCTTCAACAGATTTGAAAATAGTTTACAATTAAAACAAATTTATCTGAAATAAAGAACAGGTCCCTGATGAGAAATCACTCAGGGACCCGTTCTTAGGTGTTTATTTCTTAACTAAAATAATATGATTAAAGGAAAGAATCGGGTCAGTTTGTTCAATTGTATCAGTGCCCGATGTGGGGTTAGCAAGGTCAAATGAGCCTATTGCCAGGTCGGCAAGACCCATTCTGAGAGCGCCTGCAAGAGAGGAAGTCGTCAGAGTGGCAAATGAGTATTTAAAGCCTATTGACGCGCAAAGTGAATCAATCAGGGCAAGGTAGATGCCCTCAGGTATTTCGTGCTTTTCATCTCTTGGATAAACATAAGGGATAAGAGTCGAGTCAAGAGCAATTGTTATGGTACCGTTGTTTGCTTCACCCTCTGTTACATACTCATACTTATAATCGGGATCACTTAAATATCCGTTTATTATTTCATCCAGTTTCCCGCTTTCCTTAAGCTCGGCTAATGCCTTGTTGAACAGAACCCTGTAAAACTTTTTATCATTGGTTGCACAAAAAGCGATGCTGTCCTGAGCCAGAGGCTCTCCCTTGATTTCAAAAGAGTTGTCCTCTTTGATTATTGCATTTGCGATATTTTCATCAATTATTGCGCACGTGATTTCCTTGCTTTCCAGGGCCGCACGCAATTTATTTACAGAGGAGTATTTAAGTATTTCGCAGCCGTTTTCAGCGTACTTTTGTGAAACCCGGTCACTTGTGGAGGATTCAATTACTCCGATTTTTAAGTTAACAAGGTCGCTTTCTCCGGATATTTCGTGGGCTGTTTGTGTACACGACACCAGCGAAAGACATAAAAGTACAATACAAAGTAATAATGAAATGATTTTTGTTTTCATTTTTTGACTCCTTTATTTGCTGATCTTGAATTTTGTTCCGTTTGGAGTATCCTCAAGAATGACACCTTTGGATAAAAGCTCATTTCTTATTCTGTCGGCTTCAGCGTAATTCTTTTCCTTTTTTGCAATAGCTCTCAGTTCAATCATTTTCTTGATTTCTTCTTCAAAATCAGAATCAACTTCGTCTCTCTTGAAGCCCATAAGGTTTGTAAGTTCCACAAGCAAATCATAAGCATACTTTACGGATGTGCTGTTTGATGAGAGTTCATTTACATATGAGTTTATATCCCGGACAAGATCAAATATAACCGAAATAGCATCGGCGGTGTTGAGGTCGTCATCCATTTTTGCAATAAACTGCTCACGGCGCAGGTCGGTTGATTTTTTGATTTCCTCTGATAATTCACCGCTTTTTGCGTTTTCAAGATAGAATTCTGTACTGTCGAGGCAGTTGAAGATTCTTTCAAGTGCCGTCTTGGACTGTTCTATTATATCCTGCGAGAAGTTTATGGGACTGCGATAATGAGAACTTAAAATGAAAAATCTTATCGGCATATATCCGTACTTTTCGGAAATTTCACGAACAGTAAAGAAGTTATTTGCTGACTTTGACATTTTTTTGTTGTCAACATTGATATATCCGTTGTGCATCCATCTTGCGGCAAACTGACAGCCTGTTGCACATTCGGACTGTGCAATTTCGTTTTCGTGGTGCGGGAAAGATAAGTCCTGACCTCCGCAGTGGAAATCTATGCTTTCACCCAGATATTTAAGTACCATTGCAGAACATTCAATATGCCAGCCCGGTCTGCCCTTACCCCATGGGCTCTCCCAGTAAGGCTCACCCGGCTTTGCCGCTTTCCAGAGGGTGAAATCAAGTGCATCCTCTTTCTGTTCGCCGACTTCAATTCTTGCTCCTGCTTCAAGTTCATCTATAGGCATATGTGAGAGTTTTCCGTATTCCTTGAAGCTCTTTGTGCGGAAATAAACATCTCCGTTTGACTCGTATGCGTGTCCTTTATTAACTAAAGTTTCAACTATGCTTATAATTTCGGCTATATTTTCCGTGGCTCTCGGGTGAACTGTAGCAGGTATTACTCCAAGGCCCTTGGCATCGGTAAAGTATTCACCGATATATTTTTCGGCAACATCCCTGACAGTTGTGCCCTCCTCATTTGCGCGCTTTATCATTTTGTCGTCAATATCGGTGAAATTTTGCACGAATTTTACGTTGTAGCCTCTGTATTCAAGGTATCTGCGAAGCATATCAAACACGATAAAGCAGCGGGCGTTTCCTATGTGAAAATAATTGTAAACAGTCGGACCGCAGGCATAGATTTTTACGCATGAGGGATCAATTGGTGTAAATTCTTCTTTGGTTTTTGTAAGTGTGTTGTAAAATTTCATAGCATTTATTCCTTTATACTGTACGAGGTAAAATATACCACGGTATTTAGTCGTTTTTTTCTTCTTTTTCACTCAGTTTTTTTTCAAGAGCTTCAATTCTTGTATACAGTCTGCAGAATTCCTGTGAAACAGGGTCAGGTATGTGCACCTGGTCCATATCATTTATAATCTTCTGATCCCCTCTTTTTATAACGCGGGCGGGGATACCGACTGCAGTTGAATTTTCGGGTATTTCATCAAGAACTACCGCACCTGCGGCAATTTTGGAGTTGTCACCCACCTTGAAAGGTCCGAGCACCTTGGCTCCTGCACCTACCATAACATTGTTTCCGAGTGTCGGGTGGCGCTTGCCTGTATGCTTACCTGTACCGCCCAGGGTAACGCCCTGATAGATTGTACAGTTATCTCCGATTACAGCAGTTTCGCCGATTACAACCCCGCTTCCGTGGTCAATGAACAGACCTCTGCCGATAGTTGCTCCCGGGTGTATTTCTATGCCTGTAAGAAGCCTTGCAAGCTGGCTTACAAATCTTGCCAAAAAATATAACTTGCATTTATAAAGCAGGTGAGACAGCTTATGAAATAGTATGGCGTGAAAGCCCGAATATAAAAGGATTACCTGAAGACTTGATGTGGCTGCAGGATCTCGTTCCTTTATAACTTTTATTGTGTTTCTTATATCTCCCATTGTTATCTCCCGATAAAAAAATAAACCGCCTGTATGTACATACATAAAGGCGGCATAGTCGCGGTTCCACTTTAATTTATAACTTTTATTCTTTAACGCAGAAATACGCACAGTTTTTGATCTGTGAGCTCCCGGATGCACAGCCCGACAACTTCTGCATACGCTTTCAGCCAAGGCGTAATTCTCTGAAGCAAGTCTTTGTCGGATTCTTCCCGTTCAAAGCCGATAAGCATTATTCTCACTATATTATATTATAAAAAAACGAATTTGTAAACAGTTTTTTCAAAATTTCTTATTTTCTTATATCCTTTAAGTATCTGTCAATCTTCAAACGGCTGCGAAGCCTGAATATATATAATGTTATCAGTCTTGTTATGGCAATGTCAAAGAGTACGAAAGCCGCGTTCCCGAGTACAAGTAAAACAACATATGACACTGCACTCTCGTCAGGAAGCATAAGAATATATTTTGACACAAAAAAGACTGCTACTATTCCTGTATTGAAGTACAAGAGCTTAATAATCCAGGCAAATACTTTTGAAAGCCTTTCGATTAAAGCCTTAAGTATAGAATAAAGAGCCATAAATGCGTATGCAACAGCAGCAAATTTGTTTGGCAGAATTAAAAGCGACAAAATTGTTGTGGCAGCATATATCATAAAAGCATAGGACTTTGAGAATTCCACAACGGCAAAAACAGTGATAAGGCACGCCATTGCGCAAAGTGACAAATCAAGCACTTCTGTAATTGCACCGATGTATATCAGAACTGTTCCGAGTGCTATAAGCATTGCACCAAGAGACAGCTTTTTTATTTCAGACTTTCTTGAAGCGGACACGGCACTTATCCTTTCTTACAATTATTAACAGCAGGGAATCAAATCACCGCCGCAGCATTCGCAAAGACAGTCGGCACACAAAAGATTTGTACAAATATCACACGCAGACAGTGAGCCTGCTGAAGTTCTGTAGCCGCCGCCATAGGAGGTAGCAGTGTTTCTTAAATTATTAAGCTCATTCTTGTATTCTGCATTCCCGGGATCCATATAGCACGCAGTTTCAAGATATTTCTGAGCATCAATATACCAGCCTCTTTTTATGAGAACAACGCCTTTTAAGTAGTTCCATTCGGCATTTCTGTCACTCTGGGCAACGGCATCTATCATAAGCTCTGCTTCAGAATATCTGCCCATATTTATCAGGTTGCGGATATGAACAAAGCCGGAGTTTGTGCTTGAATTACTGTATGAGCTTCCCGGGTTTGCCCTCTCTCTCTGAATCTGGTCGTATGCTTCATTGACCTCTTTCATTTTTTCCTGGACCAAGTCGGCAAGAGGATTACCCGCATAATTGTCGGGGTGATATTTTCTCGCAAGCTCTCTGTATGCTTTTTTTATTTCTTCGTCTGTTGCATCTCGGGATACATTTAAAACCTTGTATGGGTCAGTCATAATGCTTTTTACCTCTCTGATTTTTGGTCAGTGTTATCATCTTTAAAAGTTTTTTTAATAATTTCATCAATTTTTTTGGGCATTCCCAGATATATTATGTTGTTTACTATATTTCCATACCCTGTGCAGCTTGAAAAATCAACTAATTGAAGTGCTTTTTCAAGAGCGTTCAGTTCAAGCAGAACTGCAGTTTTTATTTCCTCTCTGTGTTTTGATATGTTTTCTTTTCCGTATACAGTCACAAAGGGATTGAATTCATTGTTCTTTATGTCTCTTTCTATATCATCAAGTGCATCGGCAACGTATATGTACCTGCCGGTGTGGCGACCTATCTCACGGGCAACTCTTTCATTTGTTTCGTTATCAAGACCGAAAGCAACGACCTCACCCATTATTTCCCCGAATACCTCTGCAAGCATATCGGGTGTGGGAGAAGAGCTTTTTTCAAGCTCGCTCATTTTTTTGAGAAGCCCTGCTATTATTTTGCCTGCCTCGTTTAACTCACCGCAGTTTTTCATAAATGAACCGACAACGGGCTTTGCAGCTAAAGCGACAAGCTTTTTTGCACCTTTACAGTCTGCAATGTTATCAAGCACCTTATGATAGGAAAGAATTGCACTTATTTTTGCACAATATTCAAGGGATTTGTCATCGCAGGCAAAAAGTCTGTTTTTTACGGGGTGAACAATACATCTTCCGCGATTGAAATTTGGCTTTATTCCAAGAAGAGCCGTTCTGATCATTGCCAGAAAGACATAGTCGTAATTAAGTGTAAACCGCGAAAGTGTGCCTGTATACTTTCCGAGACTTCTGCACAAACCGCAGTAAACTGCCCTGTATTCTTCGTATTCCCAAAGTCTCAGCTCAGGGGTACTTGGTTTTATATATCCAAACAAATTGCACCAACCCTTTTAGAGTCATAATTAAACTTATTTTACTATACAATAATATCTTTACACTTAATTGTTCGTTAATTTTTTGTAAAAAGCGATGATATTTTATTTTAAGGAGGATTCTTTTTGCGAAATTTTTTAAAATTGTGATTTTGTGTTGATTTGAGAGTGAAGTTATTGTATAATAAGGATAATGAATTACTTGAAGGCAAGATTATGGATATAACTGCTTATTTTGAAAAAGGTTGCCGTCTTTGTCCGAGAATGTGCAATGCTTACAGATTTAATGATGAAAAGAATACCTCTTTTTGCAGAGCCGGCTCTGATATTTCTGCAGCAAGAGCCTCACTGCACTTCTGGGAGGAGCCTTGCCTTTCGGGAGACAAAGGCTCGGGTACGATATTTTTTTCAGGCTGTCCTTTAAGGTGCGAATTTTGTCAGAACAGAGAAATTTCACATACTCTCAAGGGTAAGTTAATATCATTTGAAAGACTTTGTGAAATTTTCTTTGAACTTAAAAGTCAGGGTGCTCACAACATAAACCTTGTTTCCCCGACTCCGTATATACCGCACATAGTAAATGCTATAGAGCTTGCGAAAAAGAAAGGATTTGACCTGCCGTTTGTTTTTAATTCTTCGGGATATGAAAGGGCAGAGTCGCTTAAAATGCTTGACGGCCTTATAGATATATATCTGCCCGATTTTAAATATATGTCATCAGAGCTTGCACAAAAGTATTCGCTTGCGGCAAACTACCCGGAGATGGCAAAAAATGCACTTGATGAAATGGTAAAGCAGTGTATGGTGCCACAGTTTGACCGTGACGGTATGATGAAAAAGGGAGTAATTGTCCGTCACCTTGTTCTGCCCGGCAATACAGAGGACTCAAAGGCTGTTATCGGGTACCTTTACGGTACATATAAAGACAAAATATATCTGAGCATTATGAGTCAGTACACACCGACAGGAGAACTGAATCACCCTGAGCTTTGCCGTAAAATTACCACAGAGGAATATGACGAGGTTGTGGATTTTGCGGTGGACTTAGGCGTAACACAGGGATTTTTGCAGGAGGGTGACTCGGCAGAAGAAAGTTTTATACCAATATTTGATATGAGAGGAATTTAGTTAAAGGATGAGAAAAAGCAGAGAGCAATATACAGGTATCGCTGCAATTTACGATGCTTTGAATGCTGATGTTGATTACAATGAAATAGCGGATTTTCTTATTGACAAAACAACAAAATACTACAAAAAGCCCGATATGATTTTAGACCTTGCCTGCGGTACAGGTAAACTCAGTGCTGTTTTTGCAAAGCAGGGCTTTGACACAACGGGAGTTGATTTGTCAGAGGATATGCTTCTTGTTGCAAGTGAAAGAGCAAGAAAGCAAAAGCTTGACATACTTTATCTGTGTCAGGATATGTGCAAACTTGATTTGTATGGCACATACGATGCCGTTTATTGTATGTTTGACAGTCTTAATTACCTCACGAAAAGCGGTGAGCTTTCAAGGTGCTTTTCTCTTGTACACAATTATCTGAACCCTGACGGAATATTCATTTTTGATATAAATACTCCATATAAATTTGAAAATATATACGCAGATAATTCATATATACTTGAAGCAGACGGTATTTTCTGTGCATGGCAGAATTTCTATAACAAAAAGAGTAAAATGTGTGATTTCTATCTGACCTTTTTTGAAGAGGATAGTAATGGGAAGTATAACCGCTTTGAGGAAGCTCAGCGCGAGAGATGCTATTCTGAAAATACGATACTTAAAGCACTGAAAGACAATAATCTTGAACTTCTTGAGATAGTTGGTGAGGACAGAGTGTCACTGCCTGCAGACAATGATGGCAGACGCTACTATATAGCAAGAGCAAAAAAATAAAAGAGGAAAATAATAATGGCAAAAATTTTAAGAGTTATGACAAAAGACGGAAGTGCAAGAGCATTTGCGCTTAATTCGACAGAAATTGTAAACGAAGCAATTCGTTTTCATAATACTGCTCCCA
>JAZSET010000030.1:0-4252 GCA_045531795.1 Eubacteriales bacterium
GGCGCACTCGTTAAGGGTGACAAGGTACAGCTCGTTGGTTTCGGTACATTCGGCGTTAAGGCAAGAGCAGCTCGTCAGGGCCGTAACCCCCAGACAGGTGCAGCTATGACAATCAAGGCATCCAAGAATGTATCTTTCTCAGCAGGCTCTGCTCTCAAGGCAAAAGTAAACAAGTAATTTAATGCGCCTTGATAAATTTCTCAAGGTATCCCGTATAATAAAACGCCGCACGGTGGCGAATGAGGCTTGTGACACGGAGCACGTGAGCGTAAACTCACGCCCTGCCAAGGCTTCATATGATGTTAAGGTTAATGACATAATCGAGATACGATTCGGAGAGAGAACTCTCCGAATTCGTGTTCTTGATGTAAAAGAGGTCGTAGCCAAAAACGATGCATCATCATTATACGAGGTGCTTTCGCAGTAATACTCCGCCTGATACTTCCATATAATGTAATAGTTATTTTGGAAGAAGGAGTATTATATGGAACAGAGTGAAAAGACAGTACACGAAATAAGGCTTGACAAAAGAAACTCCCTGTATGTCAGCGGAGTTGTTGATGTCAGCGGCTTTGACGAAGCACTTGTGGTAGCACAGTGTTTGCTTGGAATACTGAATATAGAGGGAAGCGAACTTCACGTAACGAGACTCGATGTTGAGTCGGGTGAGCTTGTTGTTGAGGGTCAGATAGACTCTATGTACTATACAGAGCCTAAAACGAAAAAGCAAGGTCTCTTTGGCAGGCGGTAAATATGGCGTTTGACATTCAGAAATGGGAAATGCCGTTGGCTTTTTTGTATGCACTGTGTATAGGGGTAGTGTTCGGACTTCTTTATGAGGTGTTCAGAATAAGCCATATAATGCTGACGGGTGTGGGAATAAACCACAAAAAGACAAGCTTTAAGTCGCTTGATGAAATAACGGGCAGGATTCTTGAAAACAGAACAAAAAAACAAGAATTCCCGAAAACAGCAAAGAACAGAATGACCGGAATTATAATATTCTTTGAGGACATACTGTTTTTTCTTATAGTGGCAATCTTGTACACGGTCTTTTTATATCAGACAAATTATGGTCAGCCGCGCGTATTTTTATATGCCGGCACAATTTTGGGTTTTATTCTTTATTATAATACGGCCGGGCGCATATTTGAAAAGCTTTTCGGAGTGATATTATCGCTTATAAGGCTTATAGGTGCGTTTGTAGTGTATAAGGCCGTAATACCTGTGGCAATTATGGTCGCAAAGGCAATATCGGTGCCTGTCAATGCTTTTAGAGTCAGAAGCATCAGAAGAGCTTTGAAAAGGGAAGATGCGAAGTTTGGTATGGTGCTTGAGGATATTTGTAAAGGAGAGTAGCTATGAAAAAGTCTGTGCATAAAATGACTTTACCATTCAAGGTTTTTTTGACGGTAGCAGTGGTTTTCTGCGTAGTCGGAATAGTAAGCTCCCAGGTCGAATATTCTGATCTTAAGAATGAGCAGGCTAAGGTTAAAGAAAAGATAGAGTACTACACAGAGCGTGTAGACGAGCTTGAAAACAAGCTCGAAGCACCCTTTGATGAAGAGTACATAGTAAAGGTAGCAAAAGAAAAATTAAACTTTTGTCTTCCTGAGGAAATAATATTCTACAATGATCTCGAACAATAAAAAATAAAATTACTGTGAAGGGCGGCACTTCTTAGGGAGAAGTCGGTTTTGGCTGTTCATTTTCCGCTAATAGTGCGCAAAAAAATACAGGCATACAAAGGTATGCCCGTATTTTTTATGTCTTCTCTTAGACGAAAAATGCCTGACCCAAAACTGCACTGCACTCAAAAACCTCAATTTTGAGTGCAGAACACGAAAAAACTCCGAGTAATCCTCGCGGATTGCGAGGTGTTTTGACAAAGTTATGTGCCAAAATTGAGGTTTTAGAGCGGCTTATCCCTAAGAAGTGACGCCCTTTGTGAGGTCTGTCCTTGCTATACAGTATTTTTGTATATAATGGCATATGCTTATAAAAAGGACCGGAAAATGAAATTTAATTCAAAGGTAATCAAAGCACTGATAATAATACTTGCTTTGCTTGTGGCTTTACTTATAATAAATATGATTTTTATGAGTAAAAGCTACTCTCACAGACTTTCTCACGAAATACTGCAAAAAGAGGAATTGTCGGCAAATCTTAGTGAAAAGACGGCACTTCTTGCTTCTGCGGAGAGCAGAAATACAGAGCTTGAAAAGAAACTCGGCGAAACTGAGGAATATTACCTCGGTTACTATAAGGGAATAATTGAGCAGAACGAGGAAGAACTTAAAGAACTTGCAGAAAACAACGACAAACTGAAGCTTGCTCTTGAAAAACATAAGGAAAATGAGGGCTTTGATATAACAGAGCTCATCGCTATCGGTGATGAAATCAGGGATATAGCAGAAAATAAATTTCCGCTTGTCAGAGTAGAAAAGAGCGAAGAAGAAATAAAAGCCGAGCTTGAAGAAGCAGAGGACAAAAAGGATATATACTACCATAAGTGGGTAGACGCTTCTACATACGCAGAAGAGGGTAAAAAAACTTATGGCAGTGCCTGTAACGACAAAATAACAAAGGCAGAGCTTGTAGCCAAAACAGATGCAAAAGCACCGAATGTTGCAGTTTACTATGAGGATCTGACTACGGGCTACAGATATTCCTATAACGGAGACTATGTCTTTGACAGCGCAAGTGTAATGAAAGCCCCGTACGTTACAGCAATTCTTTCGGCGGCTGATAAATATGAAAACGGTGAAATCGAGGCATCAGACAGTGATGAGAGATACAGTAAAGAAAGCCTTGATGAGATGTTTAATCTTGAAGATAAAATCATTCTTGACCACGAAACAATGGATGTTAAAGGCTCAGGAGTTCTCTCAAAAGCTGATGACGGCTCAGAATATACATATAAAGAGCTTATGAATCTTACAATCAACAAAAGTGACACTATAGCACTAAGTCTGCTTAAAGAGCATTTTACAAGTAAATGGTACTTTGATTTTGCCCGTGAAAGCGGCGCAAAAGCACCGCTTTCGCAGACTGATAAAATGAGCGTAAATGATGCGGGCAAGCTTTTTAAGTCAATCTATTATTTCACTCTTGAAAATGAAGAATACGGAGATTTTGTAAAAGAGTCATTGACTGACTCCGCGCATAAGGTTTTGTCTCAGAGGGTGTTCGGCAAAAGTGCCGCACACAAATACGGCTGGGACAAGTTTGCATATCATGATGCTGCAATAGTTTATGGAGAGTACCCGTATATTGCAATCGTATTTACCGACCTTGATTGCGGAACTCCTGCTGACGGATATGTAAGAGAATTATTTACCGGCATTAAGAAAATGCACGAGTTTTTTCACTGAGTCAGGGGAATAATATTGGTGAACATCTGATAAAAGAAAGGTAGACACCGGTGAAAAAAACAAATACACCATTTAAAAATGCGTTCTATATCTCACTTATAGTATTTGCAGTTGCGGCAGTGATAGCAGGCATAATTATAGTTGAGGTAGTGCGCTTTTAAGGACGGACAAAGTAATGAGAATAGACAAACTGCTCACAAATACGGGACTTGCGAGTCGGAGTGAAGCGGCAAAGTCGGCAAAAAGAGGAGAAATCCTTGTAAACGGTATGCCGGTGGGGCGAAGCGACATACAGGTTGATCCCGAAAAAGACGAAGTGGTATATAAGGGCGAAAGAGTAGTGTACAAGGAATTTGTATACCTTATGCTTAATAAGCCCGTGGGCTATGTTTCTGCAACTGAAGCACCCGGAGACAGGTGCGTACTTGAACTTGTACCCGAAAAATACGCAAAACTCGGGCTTTTTCCGTGCGGAAGACTTGACAAAAATACACTTGGACTTATGATACTTACAAATGACGGAGCCGGTGCTCATAAAGTGCTGTCCCCCCGTCACCACGTGCCGAAAACCTACCGCTTTGAATGTGAAAGAATTGTCACAGACGAGGACATAGAAAGACTCAGCACAGGTATAACGCTTGACGACGGATATGTAACAAAAGACGCAGCTATAAAACTTGACCAAACGAGAAAAAGCGGAGAAATAACAATAACAGAGGGAAAATACCACCAGATAAAACGAATGTTTGTCTGTGTGTGCAATAAAATAACATATCTTGAACGCATATCTTTCGGAGATATAGTGCTTGACACTGCACTCAAAAGAGGGGAGTTCAGAGAACTTACAGCTGAAGAAGAAAAGCAAGTCGGATCGTAGC
>JAZSET010000127.1:0-4084 GCA_045531795.1 Eubacteriales bacterium
TTCTCTTGTCTTCCTAAGACCGCTTGGCCTCCGACTTCACCGAGCGGGTCGGTGGTATACAGCGGAGTTTTCGCAAGACTCACATCGTCTATTCCGCAGCCACGGTCACGGATACTTATTGATATTTTGTTGTCATCAAACGCCCGGAGTGTCATATATATTTTACCGACAGTGTCCTTGTAGGCGTGAACGACGCAGTTGGTGACCGCCTCGCTGACAGTGCATTTTACATCAGCGAGAATGTCGACTGTGGGGCCAAATGTTGCACAGAATGAAGCTGCTATGTATCGTGCGAGAGACTCGTTTTCGCTTTTTGAATCAAAAATCACCTTTACTTCGTTTAAAGCTTTTTTCATAATTATCACTTCCTTTTTTCAATAGTTATAAGTCTTTGAGTGCCTGCAAGTGAGAGTATCTTCTCAACCTCTGGAGAGGGTGATACAACCTTGAATTCAAGACCAAGCTCACGGCAGAGCGTAAAGCGACCGAGTATCAGACCGAGCCCGGAGCTATCCATAAAGCTGACACGGGACATATTTATACAAAAGATTTGCGGTCTGTCGGCATAGATTCGCTCGTCCATAGCTTCTCTTATGAAGCGCGCCGAATGATGGTCAATATCACCGTGAATGTGAGAGGTCATAACATCGCCCTCAAATTCAAAGGTTAATGATTTGTTTTCGTTCATAAAACATACTTCCTTTCATAAAACTATTGTTATTGTTTTAATACTACCATAGATAAAAAGCGAATAATGTCATATATTGCATCGTTGTCCGTGGGAATTTACGGGTGTAAGCAGGGCGTGATCTTGTGAGTGCCTGGCGGGAGGGGAGACCCCTCCCCTACGGTAATGAATTATGTAGTTGTAGGGGAGGCGTTTCGCCTCCCGTAGTTTTGTTCCGACAAGCAAAAAAGGCCTCCCCAAAAAGGGGAAGCCTTCGCTTTTTATACTATTTTTTTAATAGTTTTTCAAGTCTGTTTGCAGCCTCTATCGTGTCCTCGCGACTTCCGAAAGCGGAGAATCTGAAAAATCCCTCACCGCATTTGCCGAAGCCCTCGCCGGGAGTGCCTATGACCTGAATGTTTTCAAGTAAGTAGTCAAAAAATTCCCAGCTGCCCATATTGCCGGGACATTTAAGCCAGATATACGGCGAGTTTTTTCCACCCGTGTACCATATACCAAGTCTGTCAAGAGTGTTCATCAGTATCCGTGCGTTTTCCTTGTAGTAGTCTATGTTTTCTTTTATCTGCTTCTGACCGGCTTCGGTAAATACGGCGGCTGCACCCTTTTGTATAATATATGAAACGCCGTTTGTTTTTGTCGTGCGGTTTCTTATCCACATTGAGTTGAGGCTCATACCGGAGCGTACAAGCTCTTTCGGGATTATCGTATATCCGAGTCTTGTTCCCGTAAAGCCTGCAGTTTTTGAAAGAGAGCAGATTTCAACAGCACAGCTGCGCGCACCCTCGATTTCAAAAATACTGCGTGGCAGATCTCCCTCGACAAAAGCCTCGTATGCAGCGTCAAAGAGAATTACCGCCCCTTTTGCATTTGCAAAATCAACCCACTTTTTAAGCATTACCCGGTCAAAGACCGCGCCTGTGGGATTATTTGGAGAGCAAAGATATATGAGGTCTGCCTCAAGTGACTTGTCGGGAGAGGGAAGAAAGCCGTTTTGGGCTGATGACTCAAGGTGAAGAACTTTTCTTCCGGCGATAATACTCGCATCAACATATGCAGGGTATGCAGGCTCAATTACAAGAGCCGTGCTTGACCTGTCAAAAAGGTCGATGATGTCACCGAGCTCGTCAGACGCACCGCTTGAGATAAACACCTCGTCAGGTGACACTCCGATACCACGGCTGTTGTAATATCCGGCAACAGTCTCTCTCAGAAACGGCGCACCGCACTCGGGCATATATCCGTGAAAGTGTTCCTTATCCGCCTGGTCGTCTACCGCCTCGTGAAGAGCCTCGGTTACGGCAGGGCACAAGGGAAGTGACACATCGCCGATTCCCATTCTGTAGAGCTTTTTGCCACCGTTTTTTTCAAGGTATGCGTTTATTTTCTGCGAGATGTTGTAAAAGAGATATGAGTTTTTAAGCTCATTGTAGTTCATATTTAGCAGCATTTCAAGTGTCCTTTTGCGTTATTTTAATACTATTATAATATAAAAGAAATATAATGTCAATTATTTACAAAATCTATTGACTTTTATATGTGTGTGTGATATCATTTTATTGACAATAATTACTGTAAAGTAATGGAAAAATCAAGAGGTGTTATTATGCAGCTTATGCAAAGACTCGGTGCTAACGGTACCGATAAGTACTATGAAGATTACCTTGATCTTCTCCTTAAAAATCCCGGTTGTTGCGATAATGTGTGGCTTCCTACACTTTATGGCTATCCGAAGCTTGAAAAGCACAGAAAAATGGCTGATCACTGGAAAGTGGCTGCAGAAAAGTTCAGAAAGAACGGCATTTCCGTATCACTTCAGTTAAGTAACAGCCTTGGTCACGGACAGTATGCTTCATCAGGCGATTTCTCAGGTATCAACTTCGAGGGCTCACCCGTACAGCATATGATCGGTCACAACGGTATTGAAGCAGGCTATTGCTTCTGCCCGAGAGGACAGTTTGTTCGTGATTACATAAAGGAAGAAGTGTCATATTACGCCGAAATCAAGCCCGATGTAGTATGGGTTGACGATGATATCCGTATGAGCAATCACCTGCCTGTAGACTTCGGTTGCTTCTGCGATAACTGTATCAGAGATTTCAACAAGCAGTTCGGCTCGAATTTTACAAGAGAAACTCTCGTCAATGAAATTCTCCACGGAGAGGACCTCAAGTGGCGTGAAAACTTCATCACATTCTTAAGAGAGGGCCTTTATGACCTTATGTATATGATTGGTGATACCATTCATAAAATCTCTCCCGACACAGCACTCGGTCTGCAGTATTGCCCTCACGGAGCATACACAGGTTACGGATATGACTACCTCTTCAAGGCAATGATGGATTCAACGGGCAAGATTCCGCTTTCCCGTTCGGGCGACGGCTCATATAATGACCACGATCCCAACACCTTTATCAACAAGGCACTCAAAATTAACTGGATGAACTCAATTCTTCCCGATTATGTAAAGTGCAAGTGCCCTGAAATTGAAAATCTTCCTCACGTTATGTTCGGTAAATCTCCTGCAGGTACAGCATTTGAAACCTCATATTATTTTGCAAACGGTAATACCGATATGAGCTATTCAATGATGATGAGCGTAAACGAGCCTCTTGACTTCTATGACAGCGAGTTTGCACTTTTCTCAAAGCACCGCAAGTACTGGGACAGACTTTCCGATTATAACAAGGAATCTCATCAGTCAGGACTTCAGTTCTTTATGTCAAAGAAGATGTGGGAGAAGAAGCTTGATCCCGATGCTGATATGATTGAATTCAACAACGAGCATTACGAGGAATCACAGTCGATTCTCCGCAACGCAATTCCCGTTGCATATGATAATGACGACACAACACTTTATCTGTTGCACGCAGAAATTGCAAAGATGATGTCACTTGACGAAGCAAAGTATCTGCTTACAAAGAATGTTGTTTGTGACGGCGAATCTATTGAAATTCTTACAAACCGTGGCATTGACTGCGGAATAAAAGCTCACAGGGTTGAATTCCTCGATACATTCAAAATCGCAGAGAAATTCACGGATCACCCCGCAAACACAAAGCCCGGTGGTGTCTTCAAAATGAGCGGACTTCTTCCTCACCGTTCTGTATATCACTCACTTGAAAAGGGCAGTGCCGAAATTGAAATTATCGGCGAATATGTGCCTACAGCGGCAGTCGGCGTTACAGTAACACCTTACGGCAACGATCCCGCATATCCTTACGGACTTGCAGAAGCAATCGTACATACAAAGGAAGGCGGAAAGTGGGCGGTTCTCGGATACGCACCCTGGAAGGGAGTAATTCCGTCATACAAGCGCGACCAGATGCTCAATCTTGCAGACTATATTTCAAATAACGGTCTTTGCGCGAGACTTCTCACAGCATTCCTCGCAGTACT
>JAZSET010000097.1:0-5727 GCA_045531795.1 Eubacteriales bacterium
AACTCCTTGGCTCACAGAACGACATGGCTACGATCCGACTTTGAACTACCTTGTCGGCAACAACTGCCGAGCATATTGTAAGCTTTTCTGAAAGTCCTCCTGCAACGCCCGAATTTATAATAGCGTCTGCACCGTATTTAAGTATCATTGTCTGGGCACAAACAGCGGCAAAGACCTTGCCGACACCGCTTTCTGCTATTACAACATCCCTGCCGCTCAGTTTTCCCTCATAAAAGGTAATGTTGCTTGTTACGGATTCACGCCTGTCCTCAAGCATTAAAGCGAGTGACTCGACCTCAATTTTCATCGCTCCGATTATTCCGATTTTCTTTGACATATCAATCATCCTTGTATTTTATTTAGTTACGCATTTTTTGCGCTGTATAAGCATTACACCTTTAGCAAGAAGCTTGTCGGGAAGAATTCTCCTCAAAAATACCGCAACCTTCATAATGGTACCGGGGACAATTACCTCTTTGCCCTTGAACATCTTTTTAATTGCGTATGCACTTACCTTTTTGCTGTCAAGGATAATAAAGCTCTTTCCTTTTTCGTTTCCAAATCCGAAGTTCACCTTTGCAACTTCTGAAAATTCGGTGTCAACAGGTCCGGGGCATAAAACGCTCACCTGTACGCCACACCCTTCTCTGCGCATTTCCTCGGCAAGTGCCTGAGACAGCCTCAGTACATATGCTTTTGATGCGTAGTATGCTGCAAATAACGGACCCGGAAAGAATGCGGCAAGAGACGCCACATTTAAAATATATCCCGATTCCTTAACACTGAATTTCTGAGCCACCATTTTTGTAAGAATATGGACTGCACGGATATTTGTGTCTATCATTTTGAGCTCATCATCAAGTGATGTTTCGCACAGTTCACCGAACACACCAAAGCCCGCATTGTTGATAAAAACATCAACCTCATCTGCATACCCTGCAACTTTTTTGCACGCGTCAATATCCGTTAAATCCGCACATACTGTCTCCGTGTTGGTTTTGAGTTCGCTTTTTAATTTTTCAAGTCTGTCAGAGCGTCTTGCAACGGCGATAATATCGTATCCCATATCCGACAGGATATGTGCCATATCATAGCCGAGTCCCGAGCTTGCTCCTGTTATAAGTGCTTTCATTATTACCTCTCAGAATATAAATTGTCACAATAATTATACCTCTGCATAAGAACATTGTCAATTGAATTGCAAAATTTAATCCTTTTTTACAAATATTTGTTCCGTTTTGATAAAAATCAGTTTTCCTCTTGTTTTTGAGGTGCTTTGGTGTTAAAATATATTCTGTAGAAATTGTCAGCCCTTTATGGAATGGAGATGGTAACTTAATGGCTACAATGGTCAGGGATCTGACTCGGGGAAATGTAACAAAACAGCTTTTATTATTCGCTCTTCCCCTGTTTTTATCAAATGCCCTGCAGGCAATATATAACATCGTCGATATGATAATCGTCGGTCAGTTTATAGGCGGTGCCGGAATGTCGGCAGTGTCAATAGGCGGTGATATTCTGCATCTTTTAACCTTTGTTTCTATGGGCTTTTCATCCGCAGGACAGGTGCTTATTGCAAAAAATGTAGGTGCCGGCAATATGCAAGCGGTTAAAAAAACAATAGGTACAATGTTTACATTTCTGCTTATTGCTTCGCTTGCAATATCTGTTATTTGCTACATAATCAGAAATCCTATGCTTGTATGGCTCAATACCCCCGCAGAATCCTTTGAATATACCCTCGATTACACAGTCACCTGTATCGTCGGGCTTGCGTTCATTTACGGCTACAATATAGTAAGTGCCATACTGCGTGGTATGGGTGACAGTAAACGCCCCTTTGTATTTATTGCAATAGCTGCCGTATTAAATCTCGTTCTTGATATAGTTTTTGTTGTATACTTTCATATGGAGGTTTTCGGTGCGGCTCTTGCCACCGTTATCGGTCAAGCGGTAAGCTTTATCGTTTCACTTATTTACCTCTATAAGCATAAGGAAGCCTTTGGCTTTGATTTCAAGCCGCAGAGCTTTAAGATGGATAAAGAAGCGCTCTCAAAAATACTTGCTCTCGGTATTCCCATGGCAATACAGTCTGCAGCAGTAAGCTTCTCAAAAATCGTGCTTATGGCATGGATTAACAGCTTCGGCGTTGTGTATTCTGCTCTTGCGGGAATATTCAACAAGATAAATACTATGAGTGCTGTTGTTTCAAACTCGTTTACAACTGCAGGCAGTGCAATGGTCGGGCAGAATCTCGGTGCAGGCAAGAACGAAAGGGTACCGAAAGTTCTCACAACGGTTGGTGCTTGCGGTATGATTATAGCAACAGCCATTTCCGCAGTGATACTTTTATTCCCGAATACCGTTTTTGCGGCATTTACAAGCGATAAAGATGTACTTTTAGTTGCTTCAATGCTTATCGGGCCTATCATTCTCAACCTATACGGCTCGGCAACACGAAGCATAAGCTTTTCAATTATAAACGGTTCGGGTAACACCAAACTCAATCTTGCAGTCGCAATAATTGACGGCGTAATAAGCCGTATCGGTATTGCCGCGTTGCTTGGCTTTACTCTTGGTCTTGATTGTCTCGGTTTCTGGTACGGAGACTCAATTGCAGGCTTTGTCCCGATTATAATCGGCACTTGCTTCCTGGTTTCGGGAAAATGGAAAACTGAGAAAGAGCTCCGCATGCCCGATTAAACCCTATGTGTATCAACTATATGAAGAAAGTCGGTAATTTGCTTTGCGAAAATTACCGACTTTTGTTTTCTGAGGCTACAGTGTAATCAGATAAATACAGTAAAATATCTTGCATCATCAAGCTTTTTGTTTGCGGCAGATGCGTAGTCGCACATCTGATAAGTAAAGCTTTCTCCGTCTTTTTCAAAGGTAAACCTGCACCCCGCAAGAAGCCCATAATGAAGCTGAGGCTCAGCTACACAGGTATAATTCTGTCCCCAAACGGTCTTTCCTGAGAACATTTCCTCTTCACTTGAGCCGAAATGCTTTGAGCGTGCATAAATCACCGCCCCTCTTCTGAGGGTGCTCATAGGATGCTTTACCATAGCATTTCTGTCGCAGGGACCGTTTTCGTCATCAGTCCACCTGCGGATATGATAATCGTCATCAGGAAGTACTTTGTATTCTCCGGCAAAATCGTAAATTCTTGGAGTCATATCAAATCTGATACGGAAAATAGCATCTGAAGAGTCAAGCTTAACCTCGTTATATTCGCCGCACTTCAATTCAAGCTCCTTGCCGTTCATTATGGCCGAAGTTTTTTTACTCCACTCAGGCACGCGGACAAAAATTCTTCCGTTTTCGGGGAAATTTCTGACAGTAATTGCTACCCTTCCTCCGTCGTGATAACCGTTTGATACCTTGATGCGTGTATCTCCAAAGGTTGCAACTGTGTAAATATATGTATTGATGTAAAAATCGTTGCCGTCACGCATTACTACAGACTCTGCCGCATTACAGAAGCCACGCGGAACATTGTCAACGCAACAATGATGATACTTTGTTCCGACATGGGGAGAGTCCATAAGATGTCTGCCGCTGCTTCGCACAAAAAATGCCGCCCAGGTACCGTCCTCGCAAACACCTGCAAGAAATGCGTTTGTAAAAGCAAGTTCAAATGAATCCATATATTTCGCCTTGCCTGTAAGACAGAAGAGCTCATAGCATATACGCATCCAGTGTATAACATCGCAAATCTCGGTAGAAGCATCGGGATATTCTTTTGCATCTGCAAACCATTCATTGTAACCGACACTTCCGAGAATGTTTGATTCATACTTTACAAGCACATCATAAAGTGCCTCGACTGCTCTGAGCAGACTTTCATCACCTGTTATACGGTAAAGTTCACAGATTCCGTCATAGCAGGACATCATTTCATAAGCCTTTGCCGACCATTCTTCGCCGTTTTCTTCGCCGTCAAACCAGTGAGCAGGAGCCTTGTCCTGTAAAGGTCTTAAAAGGAGAGCAGGTCTGGTGTCATCGGTTTTCCAGTCGTCAGCCATATCCTTACAAAAATCAAGGTATCTTTCGTTGCCTGTAAGTCTGTACAAAATGAGCAGTGGCTTCATTACAGAACAAGCCGCCATACCCGATACAACACCGCAGTATCTCATTTTCCTGCCACTCTTTTCAACAGTGTCAATAAGATGTGCCGCCATTCTGTCGGCAGCAATAAGAATATCCTTGTCGTCACAAAGCATAGCACACTCAAGAAGTCCCCAGAGTGTGTATTTCTGAGACCATACATTCCAGTTGAAGTTAAGTGCCTCACCGTGTATAGCCTTAACAACTTCCTTGTCAGCAGGGAAAATGTTGTCACTGTCCTTATATGTGGAAAGATAGCCGTCTTCGCGCTGACACGCCATTATGCGCTTTGCTGAGCCACTTAAAAACTCCTTGAGGCCGGGGTAATTCTTCATACGGCAAACTCTCACGGCACCGATCATCATCTTACCCCAGAATTCGCCTCTCCAGAGTCCCCAGGGATTTTCGTCATCATACTTTTCTATGAAGCAGTCCTCAGCATCACGCATGATTTCGTTCATAGCAAAGGTGCCCGATATTCTCTTATGAATAAATCTGTCAAAGCGAATACCTATTTCTCCCCTGAGAATTATATCCTCAGGCCTTGCAGGAGTTAATTTGTTTTTTACTTTATAATCCACAACGTATTCCATAATTTACCTCTGTGTAATTTCCGGTATAATATTGACAAAAGTCGCAATTTGTAATACAATTATATCACAAAGATTTCGTTATTTCTACAATTATATCGCTAATTTCTATAACAATATCACACAGTGAGGGTTAATATGGAACTACGTACTAACGGTTCGGAAATAATAAAATATGATTACGACGGATTTATGTCCTTTGTCGGCAAGGGAAAGCTGTCAAATTATACCGACTATGCATCCGACACCCATTGGCACGACGATATAGAATTTCTGATCGCCACTACGGGCGATATACAACTTAATGTCAACGGAAAAATCACATCTTTAAAAAGAGAAGAGGGTATCGTCATAAATGCCAAGCAGTTACATTCTGCATTTTCAAGGGATAAAAAAGATGCCGAATTCGTGTGCTTTTTGTTGCATCCTATGCTCCTTTGCACATCGCAGTATATTGAGCAAACCTTTGTTTCTCCTGTGCTTTACGACTCAAATATTCCGTATATTCTGCTTGATTCAAGTAAGCCCTGGAAAAAGGAAACCGTAAAAAAACTACTCGATGTATTTAATGTAAGAAGTGAGAAAACGGCTCCTCTGCGTATTCAGGCGGTATTTCACGAAATATGGGCATCAATCTGTGAAAATGAAGTGTCACACAAAAAAACTCCGGGTCATTATGATGCCAATCTGTCAATACTTAAAAATATGATAATATATGTACACAAGAACTATGACCAGAAAATCTCTCTTGAGCAAATAGCATACGCCGGAAATATAAGCAAAAGTACCTGCCTTGCACTTTTTAAAAAATACATAAATGATACCCCGATAAACTACCTCATAGGCTACAGACTTCAGAAGTCTGCGGTACTACTCAAGGAAACTGATATGACCATATCGGAAATATCAGCAAAGGTAGGCTTTTCATCCGAAAGCTACTTCACCGAAAGCTTCAGAAAAAAATTCGGCTCTATCCCCAGCAAATACAGAAAGACCTGATAAAAATCGAACCTGACAAAAAAAATCT
>JAZSET010000039.1:0-12364 GCA_045531795.1 Eubacteriales bacterium
AGAGCAGAATACCTCTTTTGAAAGTTGTTCTCTCAACGCCTTTGACAGATTTGTCATATTTTCAAAATCTGCACCGCGGTTTAACCATTCAAATATCTGGTCAGCTCTGAATTTTGGAAGGTTAAAGTTTTCAGTGAGATATTTTCTGAGCTCATCACGACTCATTGACATTATATCATTTGGTGGACACATACTTTAACCTCCTTTATTTTTATTTTATTCTTTTCATTCTTGCAATGAAAAAGCCGTCTGTATTATGAATATGTGGGAATAAGGAAAACATTCCTTTTTCACTTTCAATAGATTTTCCGTTTTCTGAGGAAATCGAAAAATCAAAGGGAACAAAGTCCGGGTTTTCATTTAAAAATGAAATTACATTATCTTCGTTTTCTTTGGGATTAAGTGTGCAGGTTGAGTACACAAGGCTGCCGCCTGTGCGTACATACTTTGCACAGTTATTAAGTATTTTTCTCTGTATCTGGGGAAGCCTTTCAATGTCAGCGGGGTTCTTGTATCTGACCTCGGGCTTTTTTGCTATTACACCAAGTCCCGAGCAGGGAACATCGCAAAGCACCTTATCGGCACCGCCTGCTTTTATGTTTGCAAGATTCTCATCGTATTCTGAAGAGTCTTTTTCCATAGTTTCAATTATATCAATCCCGAGATGTGCGCCGGTTTTTGTTATAAGGGACAGCTTGCTTTCGTGCAGGTCACAGGAAATAATCTTACCTTTGTTGTTCATCAGTATCGCACTTGAAAAGCTTTTTCCGCCGGGGCAGGCACAGCAGTCTATAACCGTTTCGTTTTCCTTGGCGTCAAGTACTATTGATGCAAGCTGAGACGCTTCATCCTGGACAAAAATGCTTCCGTTTTGAAACAGCTCTGAAAGCTCTGATACAGAGGTGCCCTCGGTAATTATTCCAAAAGGCGAAAACTCGGTTTTCTTTGCACTTATATTTTTTTCTTTCAGTATATCAAGTACAGAATTCCTGTCTGCTTTTAATGTGTTTATGCGCAAAGTTGTACTTTTGTTATTATTTTGCGCGTCCATAATCTTTTTACCCATATCCTCGCTATAAGAGGAGCAAAAATGTTTGCAGAGCCATACCGGATACGAATATATAACCGACATTTTTTCAAACTTGTCAAGTAATGAGTATTTTGATTTAAAGGGTTCGTTTTCAAAAATTTTGTCGGGGCTTTTTCTCTCTGAAGACGGTGCTGCACGAAGAAAGTTTCTGAGCAGGGCATTGACAAATCCGCCGAGGGCTTTGTTTGAATGCTTTATACAAAGCTTTACGCTTTCGTCAACTGCGGCACTGTCAGGGATTCTGTCCATAAATATAAGCTGATACAGTCCGAGTCTGAGGGGGATTATCACAGCACGGTCAAGCTTGCTTAAAGGACGGCTTGAAAGACAGGATATTATAAAATCAAGGGTCAGGCGTCGCTCTAAAACTCCGTAAACAAGACTTACATAAAGTCCCTTTTCGGCGCCCTTTAATTCGTTGCGTTTAGCCTGAGAGTCAATTTCTATATTTGAGTAGCTTTTTTGCTTTTCGCACTTTTCAAGAGAAATGTACGCAATTTCACGGGCGTTTGGCAAAGGGGGATACCTCCGATATCAGTTTCTTGATGAGCGTCTTGCTATTGAAAAGAGTCTTAAAAGGTTTGCAAGTGAAACGGCAAGGGCTGCAACATAGGTAAGTGCTGCTGCACGCAGAACTTTTGAAGCCGCCGTTGTTTCTTCAACGGTTAATTTGCCGCCTGATTTAAGTGCATCCATAGCACGGCTGCTTGCGTTGAATTCAACAGGCAGGGTTACAAGCTGAAATATTGTTGAGAGTCCGAATGCTGCAACGCCTACATAAGCAAGAGTCGGGTATGAAAACAAAATTCCGAGAAGAAGCAGGGGCATTGCGAGGTTTGAACCAATATTTGTTATTGGTATGATTGCGCTTCTTATTTTTATCGGTGTATATCCCACTGCGTGCTGAACTGCGTGACCTGCCTCGTGAGCAGCAACACCAACGGCTGCCGCATTTGTGGCACTGTAAACCGAGTCTGAGAGTCTTATGACATTGGCTTTAGGATCGTAGTGGTCGGTAAGGGAGCCGGATACTCTTTCTATTCTGACATTATTAAGTCCGTTTGCATCAAGAATTGCCCTTGCACTGTCGTATCCACTCATACCGTGGACACTTACTTTGCTGTACTTTTTAAAGGTCGACTGAACATTAGCCTGTGCCCAGAATGCAAGTATTATTGCAGGAAGCACAAGTAATAGGTATGTGGAATCAATACCGTAAAAAAGCATTATAATCCTCCAGATTGAAATAAATAATTATTTTGAGAATTTTTGCCCCGTGAGATCTTGCTTGCCGCGAATAAATTCTGCGGAGCTCATCCTTTTTTTGCCCTCGGGCAAAACGCCTGTTATACCGACAGAGCCGTATTTGCAGGCAACTGTGATAACAGAGGAGTCGGTAGATATTATTGTTCCTACTTCATCGTCATCATAAACGGTGTCTTTATCTATTATTTGTGATGACAGAAATTTTATTATTTTTGAATCAAGCATACCATAAGCAAGAGGGATAGGTGAAAGACCTCTTATTCGGTTGTGAACCTGTTCTGATGACATATTGAAGTCGATAAGACAGTCGTCCTTTGTTATCTTTTCTGCATAGGTGGCAAGAGTGTCGTCCTGCACCTCGTATGTGTCTTTGCCCTCTGATATAAGTTTTATTGCCTCTACAATAAGGTCTCCTGCACAAAGTGCGAGCTTGTCGTGGATATCTTCAAAATTGTCATTTTCGAGAATGTCCACTTCACCCTTTATCATCATATCTCCCGTGTCAAGGCCCTCTGCCATTTTCATAATGGTAATACCGGTTTTCTTTTCACCGTCAATGATTGAGCGCTGAATGGGAGCAGCCCCCCTGTATTTCGGAAGCAGGGAGCCGTGTACATTTATGCATCCGTGAGACGGAAAGTCAAGAACATATTTGGGCAGTATCTTTCCGTATGCCGCAACTATTATAAGCTCGGGTGCAAGTTTTTCAAGCTCGGGCAAAAAAGCTTCGTCTTTTAAAGTTTCGGGCTGATATACAGCGATCCCCTTTTCAAGAGCAAGTTTTTTTACAGGAGACTGTGAAAGCTCATATCCTCTTCCGCGGGGCTTGTCGGGCTGAGTAAGTACGCCGACAATTTCATTATCTGTTTCACAGATTTTTTCAAGTATACTCGCGGCAAAGTCGGGAGTACCCATATAAAGTATTTTCATTTATTCACCTCAAAGGTCTTTTTCGTCAACCATTTCAATTGCACAGTCGGTAAACAGTTTTCCGTCAAGATGGTCAATTTCGTGGCAGAGCGCACGGGCAAGCAGCCCCTCTCCCTTGACTGTGAACTCCTTGCCGTTCCTGTCAAGTGCTTTTACAGTAACCTTCATAGGTCTGTCTGTCACGCCCCATCTGTGGGGAAGTGAAAGACAACCCTCGATTTCATTCTGCTTACCGCTTCTTGAAACGATAACAGGGTTTATAAGCTCTATTGTTTTACCCTCCTCGACTTCGACGAGAGCAATTCTTCTGAGAATTCCCACCTGTACTGCGGCAAGACCTGCGCCGTTTGCCTTGTGGAGGGTATCACGCATATCGTCAAGAAGTCTGATTATTCTGGGGGTGATTTCATCAACTGTTCTGCTCGTTTGTCTGAGTATGGGATCATCGTCTGTTACAATGTTAAGTAATGCCATTATATTGTTCCTTCCTGTGGGATAATTATATGTTTGTGGGATTAACATCCGCGCCAATCTGTACACACGGATATTTTTGTGTAAACTCATTTAAAAGCAGACTTACAAGCTCTCTGCATTTTTTAGTAAACGCACACTTTAAAACAAGACGCATACGGTAAGTGTTGTTTACTTTATAAACGGGAGCTTCTATAGGTCTGAAAGCGGTCACGGCAATATCAGAGTACTTACCGTCTTTGCCTATCAGTTCATTTAACCTTTTATCAAGCTCGTTTGTTGCCTTGAAAAGCTCGTTCTCGTGCTCGCTTGCAAGCGAGAGCAGAATAAAATCGCAGAAAGGCGGGAACACAAGAGCCTTTCTTAATTTGATTGCACTGTTATAAAAGCCCTCGTAATTCTGCTTTGAGGCATACATAAGAGTCTCGTTTTCGGGATTATAGGTCTGTATGACTGCGCGTCCCTTTTTGCTTGCACGGCCTGCTCTTCCGACAACCTGTGTTATAAGTGAAAAGGCCCTCTCTGTTGCTCTGTAATCGTCAAGGTAAAGTGCGCTGTCGGCGTTCACTACTCCGACAAGCGTAACATCGGGAAAATCGTGTCCCTTTGTAACCATTTGCGTACCTAAAAGGATATCCGCTTTGTGGTCTTTGAAATTTTTGAGTATCTGCTCGTGCTTGAATGTAGTGTCTTCGTCTTCGGATTTTCCCGTAACTGTATCTGCATCCATTCTGATTATTCTTGCATCCGGGAATTTTTCAAAAAGCTCGTTTTCGGCAAGTTGAGTTCCGAATCCCCTGAAGTTCAGGTGTTCACTCTGACAGTTCGGACATACCTTCGGAAGAGGCTGTCTGTATGAGCAGTAGTGACACATAAGCATTCCGCTTTCTGAGTTTTTCTTTTTGTGCAGAGTCAGTGAAACACTGCAGTTGGGACAACCGATTACATCTCCGCACATAACGCAGGACACGAAATTATTGTAGCCCCTGCGGTTTACAAACAGTATAGTCTGCTCATTTGCATCTAAATTCTTTTTGATTTCGTTTGCAAGTACTTCGCCGATTACAGAACTGTCACCACGTGATGCATCAATTCTGTTGTCGGCAATTATTACCTCGGGCAGGGTAGCATTTCCGTATCTTTCTGTAAGAGGCACAAGCTTGTATTTGCCGCTTTGCGCTTTGTAAAAGCTCTCAAAAGAGGGCGTTGCAGACGACAAAAGCATCAGGGCGTTATGATAAGCTGCTCTGTACCTTGCTATATCCTTGGTGTGGTACTTCGGGGACATATCCGATTTGAATGTATGCTCCTGTTCCTCATCAAGGACTATCATACCGAGATTTTTAAGCGGCGCGAACACGGCACTTCTCGTACCGATTACCACATCAACCTCGCCGCGCTCAATCCTGCGTCTTGCGTCAAATCGTTCTGCGGCAGTCAATGCAGAATGCAGAACTGCAACCCGGTTTTCATAGAATGAGCAGAAAAGGCTAACAGTCTGCACAGTCAATGAAATTTCGGGGACAAGTACAATTACCGATTTGCCTTTTTCAATAGTTTTATCTATAAGAGCCTTGATAATTCTTGTCTTTCCGCTTCCCGTAATACCGTATAACAGTGCGGCTCTCGCTTCATCTGCATCAAGCTCTTTAAGTATAGTATTATATGCATCTTTCTGAGCTTCGCTTAAGTTGTTTGTTATAATGTCTGTGTGAACTTTGCTGTAGGAATTTCTGAACAGATCCCTGTCGGTACAAAGAAGTATTCCCTTACTTACCAGGTCGTTAAGCTGACCTGACACAGTAGGACACAGGGCTTTTATTTCAGTCTTTGTCATAGAGCCGTTTTCTTTTAAAAGGCTTATGATTTTGTTTTTGACTTCTCCGCGGACTGTTGCATTTTTACCGGCTTCACTCAGAGAATAGGTGTATTCTTTCTTTTCTTTGAATTTCCCCGATACGATCTGCTCTATGGGACCTGCCACTGTGTGAAGAGCGTCTGTGAAAGTGCAGAATGTACGCTCTTTCAGAAATGAGCATAGCCCGAGCATTTCCTCATCAAGGGAAACACGGTCTGTAGCGACCGCCAGCACGGGCTTGACTTTATCATATTCACAGCTTGAGGCAGTTTTGACAACTACCGCAAGTCTGCTTTTGTTTCCTCTTGAAAAGGGAACTTTCACAACAGTTCCCGGCAAAACCTTTCCCGAAAGCTCAGACGGAATAGAATACTCGTATATTTTGTCTGCAGCGAGCGGAAGGTCAAGAACATAAACTCTTGCGTACATATCAGAGTTCTGATTTGTCATAACAAACTCCATACCGTTATAATAACGGATATTATCTGTGTACTGTATTTTTGGTTTATTCTTCTTCGTCCCAGATAAGAGAATCCTCTTTGATTCTGAATTCTCCGAGATTCAAACGGTTAATTGCTGTTTTAACCGCTTTTTCGTCACGGAATTCGCGCTTGATCATAGCAACAAGGCTCTTTTCTGTTTCCTTGTTTGATATAAGCTTTTCGGCAGCTTCGCGCTGACGGACATATTCATCGGTTACAATTCTTGCACACTTTGCAGTTGCAACAACAAGAGTATATCTGTTGAACTTATCTTTTGTAAGGCTGTCAATTGAAGGGTAAATCATAATATTCTCCGTTCTGCCATTATAGGCGCATTATTTGCTTTTTTATTGTTTGCTTGTTTTTAATTTGTTATTCGTTACTGTCGGTGTCGTTATCCGTATCGCTTTCGCCTCTGCTGTTAAGTCTGCCCGATAAAGTTTCAGGCTGAATAGCAGATAAAATCACGTGGTCGCTGTCGGTTATTATCACCGAGCGGGTTCGTCTGCCGCAGCTGATGTCAATGGCACGACCGTCATCCTTTGCATCCTGGACAATCCTTTTTATCGGTGCCGAATCGGGGGAGGCAAGTGCGACTATTCTGTCTAAGGCTATCATATTTCCAAAGCCCGCATTTATAAATTTCATAATACTTCACCGACCTTTATTCAATGTTCTGGATTTGCTCGCGGATTTTTTCGAGCTCGCTCTTTACTTCAACTACAACGGCTGCTATATCTGCATTACTGCATTTAGAGCCTGTTGTGTTTATCTCTCTGTTAATTTCCTGAAGCAGAAAATCTATTTTTCTGCCGATAGGGTTGTTTTCCTCAAAAATCTTTTCAAATGCATCAAAGTGACAATCAAGTCTGACCATTTCTTCGTCAATTGCCACGCGGTCTGCATATATTGCACACTCGGTAAGCACGAGAGATTCATTTAAGTCAATTCTTGAGTCGGCCAGTGCCTGCTTGAGTCTGTTTTCAAATCTTTCCCGGTAGGTTTTTATGTCTTCTTCGGAATATGCTGCTATTTGCTCTTTTAGTTTTTTTATTTTTGCAAGCTTTTCAAGAATATCAGTTTTGAGTTTTTCTCCCTCGGCTTCGCGGACTTTTATAAACTCAGCGATTGCAGTGTCGAGGCAGGGCTTGATTTCAAGCCACGCAGCTTCCATATCCTCTTCTTTCTTTACAATAGAGAATATTTCTCTGTTCTGAGCAACCCTTGTTGTTGTAATATCGTCAACAAGAGAAAATTTGTCGCGAAGAGTTTTAAGAGCATTTATATAGCTTTCGGCAAGAGCAGTATCAACTTCGATGAGAGTGCCTGTATCCTCTGTAACCTCTACGCCGATATATACGTCAACTTTGCCGCGGTTTATTCCGCTTTCCGCGAAATACTTGCGCACCCTGTCCTCTAAGAAAGAGAAAACGCGGGATATTTTGATGTTCAGGTCAAGATAACGGTTATTAACCGATTTTATCTCAACGGTTATATTTTTGTTTTCAGTGCTTTGCGTGCTTCTTGCAAAAGCAGTCATACTTTTTATCATTTTTCACACACTCCCCGTATAATGACATACTGCACTCTTTTATTCTACTTCTTTATTTAATTACATATTATATCACAATATTATAGATTTGTCAATCTCATAGAGGATGATTATTTCCCTGAATACGCCATTATTTAAGCATTTGGGCATGCTTTTTTATTTGCGTGAATAAACTGCTATTACAGGGACGGTGGTTTTATGATAACAAAGGAAAGTCTCGGAGAGATTACGTGTGATGGACGAAAAAGCAGAGTAATAAAAATAACATTTGTGTCAAGTGACGACAATGAAAAGCTTGACGCACTTAACCGTCATATTGGGAGCCGTGTGTTTGAATATGTTAAGGGTTTGCCTTGCGACGGTGATTTTATTGCACTTCTTTCACCGAATATTACCTATCTTGACAATGACATTATCAGCATAAGATATGACTTCACAATAACATCCGAAAGAGCGATTGTACGGCACAAAAGATTTTGCATAAATATGCTTTTGAAGCAAGGAATATTGCTGCTTCCCCGATTTGTCAGTACGAAAATGAGGATTGCTTCTTCAAACTCTTTTTATCTAAAAAAAGGTGAAAAAGGAGAAGTTTATGCGGTCAATGTGGTGAAAAACCTTGGAAAAGGCATGAAAATCACCAGGGGGAAGGAAATTGACGATTTTTGCGACGGCAAGTCTGCTTTGGCAAAAATAAAAATTCCGCATTACATAGAAGCAATGCGGAAAAATGAATAATTATTTATTTCCGAGTCTGTGCATTTCATCAATGGCGTGACGGGCAAGCTTTATAGTGTTCTCGTCAAGTATGATTTCCTCACGGACTCTGCCGCTTACGGCATTATATACATCACCGAGTGTTGTCAGACGCATATTTTCGCAGATGCAGTTCTTTGAAAGCGGGAAGAAAAGCTTGTCGGGACAAGAAAATTGTAAATGCTCAACGATGCTGTTTTCCGTACCGATAATGAATTCTTTACAGTCGCCTTTTTCAGCATATGCCATTATTTCCGTGGTGCTGCCTGCAAAGTCTGCAAGATTTGTTACCTCATTTTTACATTCGGGATGAACAAGTATGAGTGCATCGGGATGCTCATTTCTCATTTTCTTTACGTCATCAACTGTTATTCGCTGGTGGGATGGGCATCCGCCGCTTATAAGCTTTATATTTTTTTCAGGGACACTTTCGGCAACCCAAGCGCCCAGATTGCAGTCGGGAATGAAAAGAATGTTCTTGCTGTCTATATTTTTAATAATTTTTACAGCTGATGATGATGTTACGCACACATCACAAAGAGTCTTGAGCTCAGCCGTGGTATTTATGTATGCGGCAACAACATAGTCCGGGTATTTATCCTTTAATTCTTTTAGTTCTTTTGCAGAAAGTTGCTCTGCCATAGGGCATCCTGCATCCTTGTGGGAGAGGAGAACTGTTTTTTCGGGTGACAGTATTTTTACCGTCTCTGCCATAAAGCGGACACCGCACATAAGAACGGTTTTCTGACTTGCTTTCTGTGCTTTTTCGCTGAGACCAAATGAGTCTCCGATATAGTCGGCAACCTCTAAAATATCGTGGTTTTGATATGCGTGAGCGAGGATACAGATGTCATTTTCCTTTTTGAGTCTCAGTATTTCGCTTTTCATTTCCTGTACGGTCATTTTTAAAACCTTTCTTTTGCTAAAAATACTGCCGTAAATAACAAACGCTAATTACGGCAGCATTATCGTTTTAATTAAAGAGCGTCTTTTCTTGAAAGATTATATCTGCCCTTTTCGTCAACACCAAGGAACTTAACCTTCATAGTGTCGCCCTCAGCACATACATCTTCAACCTTTTCTGTACGCTTGTTGTCAAGCTTTGAAATGTGTACAAGTCCTTCCTTGCCGGGAGCAATTTCAACAAATGCACCGATCGGGATAATTCTTGTTACAACACCCTCGTATATTTCGCCAACCTCGGGCTCAAATACGATAGTATCAATAATCTGCTTAGCAGCAAGTGCACTGTCGCGGTTAACTGCGGCAATGAAGATGCTTCCGTCGTCATTAATATCAATTTTTGCACCGGTATCTGCAACAATCTTCTGGATTACCTTTCCGCCGCTACCGATTACTTCACGGATCTTTTCAGGGTCGATTGTCATAGAAATCATCTTGGGTGCATACTTTGATACTTCCGCACGTGGCTGGTCTATTGCCTTAAGGATAATTTCGTCAATGATATAGTCTCGGCCCTTATGTGTTGTTTCGAGAGCATTCTTGATGATTTCAGGTGTAAGACCGTCGATCTTGAGGTCCATCTGAATAGATGTGATACCCTTGTGAGTACCTGCTACCTTGAAGTCCATGTCGCCAAAGAAGTCTTCAACGCCCTGAATATCAATCATTGTCATCCAACGGTCGTCTTCTGTGATAAGACCGCAGGAGATACCTGCAACAGGAGCCTTGATCGGCACGCCTGCACCCATAAGAGCAAGTGTTGAGCCACAACCAGAAGCCTGTGAAGTAGAACCGTTTGATGAAACAACTTCGGATACGCATCTGATAGCATAGGGAAATTCTTCTACAGAGGGAAGAACAGGAACGAGTGAACGTTCTGCGAGTGCACCGTGACCGATTTCACGTCTGCCGGGACTTCTTACAGCTTTTGCTTCACCAACAGAGTAGCCGGGCATATTGTAGTGATGCATATATCTCTTGGATTCTTCTTCGTCGATACCGTCAAGCATCTGAGAATCGCTGAGTGTTCCGAGAGTTGCAACTGTGAGAACCTGTGTCTGTCCGCGGGTAAAGAGTCCGCTTCCGTGAGTTCTGGGGAGAAGTCCTGTTTCAGCAGCCAAAGGACGGATTTCGTCAAGTCTTCTTCCGTCAACACGCTTGCCGTCATCAAGGAGCCAACGGCGAACAACAAACTTCTGGATTTTATAAATGATTTCTGCAATTTCAACCTGGTTTTCACCCTCGGGGTCAAACTTTTCGTTAACCTTTTCGGAAACTGCGAGCATACGTTCATCACGAACGAGCTTGTCATCTGTATCCATTGCGTATCTTACATCTTCAATGATGAAGTCCTTGATCTGTTCAAAGAGGTCGTGGTCAACGTCGCAAGAGGGATATGCGAATTTGGGCTTTCCGACTTCAGCTACGATTTCGTTGATGAATTTGATAAGGCCCTTGATTTCAGCATGAGCTATCATAATAGCTTCATACATGGCTTCGTCAGAAACTTCGTTTGCACCTGCTTCGATCATAACTACTTTCTTTTCGCTTGCAGCAACTGTAAGCTGAAGATCGCTCTGTGCGCGTTCTTCAAGTGTGGGGTTGATCACAAACTGACCGTCAATCATACCCATAAATGCACCGCCGATAGGTCCGTTCCACGGAATATCGGAGATGGAAAGGGCGATTGACGCACCGATCATAGCTGTAATTTCAGGTGAGCAGTCAGGGTCAACAGACATTACTGTAAGATTTAAGTTTACGTCATTTCTCAGATCCTTGGGAAAGAGAGGACGAACAGGTCTGTCGATAACGCGGGAGGTAAGGATAGCCTTTTCACTGGGCTTGCCCTCACGCTTTAAGTATCCGCCGGGGATTTTGCCGACAGAATACATTCTTTCTTCGAAGTCTACAGACAGGGGAAGAAAGTCAATGCCGTCACGG
Source organism: Eubacteriales bacterium (assembly GCA_045531795.1). Classification (GTDB taxonomy): domain Bacteria; phylum Bacillota; class Clostridia; order Oscillospirales; family CAG-272; genus UBA4717. Next base: position 11,313 of record JAZSET010000039.1, read on the forward strand.
GGCTTTGCAGATGCTGTAGCGGTAGCTAATATTGCTGTGTCGCCGTAGCGGACAAGCGCGCTGCCGTTAGCAAGGCCTGCAAGCTTGCCTGTTTCTACAACGAGGGGACGGCCTGCATAAGTGTAGTTAAATACTTTGAAATTTGGAAACATATTTTTGCTCCTTTAATTTATATTTACGACACTTTCCGATTTGGTTTAGCACTTAAATACATAGCAAAAGGATTTTTGTTACATATTTAATTGCTAAAGCCTTGTCAAGTGTCGCATTTGATAAGAATAATTCAAGCCGTAACCCGAAAGAAAGCATAGGGTTACGGCTCGTGGCATTTTACTTTCTTATACCGAGCTTTTCGATAATTGCGCGGTAACGCATAATATCTTTCTTTGCAAGGTAACCGAGAAGGTTTCTTCTGTGTCCGACCATTTTAAGAAGACCGCGACGGCTGTGATGGTCCTTGGGGTTATTCTTAAGATGTTCGTTAAGAGAGTTGATGCGGTTTGTGAGAATAGCAATCTGAACTTCAGGCGAACCTGTGTCAGAATCGTGAAGCTTGTTCTCAGTGATGATTTGCTGCTTTTCGTCTTTGAGTAACATAATTTTCACCTCATATAATAATGTTTTACATGCCGTAAACACAGTAAGCGGCGGGTGAAACAGCATATGCTCTTTATTCCGCAAACCGAGTAAACGGTACATGCAGAGATGATTATAACACAAACTTTTCTTTTTGTAAAGGCATTTTTAAAAAATAATGTAAAAATTCTGTGAACGAAACTTTTTTGGAATAATCGTATAAAATTTCAAAAAAGGCTTGACAACAGTCAAAAGTCTGTGCTATAATGTTCGAGTACCAAAAAATGCGCTTGTAGCTCAGTGGATAGAGTGCCCGGCTACGAACCGGTAGGTCGCAGGTTCGAATCCTGCCAGGCGCGCCAGAAAAAAGCACTTCTTCGGAAGTGCTTTTTTCAGTTATATTTGCCTTGCACAGTTAAAAAGGCAAATATAATATCACTGAAACCAATAGGTTTCAATATCACTTTTGCTCTGCA
>JAZSET010000109.1:0-5804 GCA_045531795.1 Eubacteriales bacterium
CGATGTAATGAGAAAAAACAGCAACGGAGTTATGTGCGGTGTCTGTAAAAGAAAATGGCTGATAGCAAAGCAAGCGGTAAGGCTTTTTCTGAAAGGATTTCCCGCCATCCCCTTTGAAATTGAAGATGCCGGATATAACAGCGAAAGCTTTATAGCATCGGTTGTTAACTACAGAAGTATGACTATCGAGGAGGGCTTTGCGGTACAAAAAAGAGTCATTTTTGAACTTAAGCGGCACGGATTTAAAAGACTTGTGGATTTTTTAAGTGACGAGCTATATGACCTTATACTTGAAACAATGCCTGATACAAGGGATTTTTCAAACTTTGTTATAGTAAGTATCCCCCGTCATCCAAAGAATTATATTTTCGGCGCACACGACGGAGTAAGGGATATAGGCATATCCCTTGCAGAGCGTATGAACTGCATATATCTTCCCGCGCTGTCAAAGCCATTATTTGCAAAAGAACAGAAAAACCTTGACTATCTTGAGAGAATCAGCAACAATGAAATTTTCGTCAAAAAGGATTACAGAAAGAAACTTTATAAAAAGCGGGTAATCATTATTGATGATGTGGTAACAACAGGGGCAAGCGTTAAATCTGCCGCCTCTGATATTATGAAAAGCTGCCGTGCAAAAAGTGTTTATGTCTACTCACTTGCACAAAGCTCCGACTTACTTTTCAGAGATCTCTGAAATAAAGCTTATAATGGCGTTGCTCACATACATTCCGCTGTTTGTGAGAGAAATACCGTCATCCTTTATTTTTATAAGACCGCTGTCTGTAAGAGGGACGATTTTTTTGTGTATTTGGTAAAGCGGTGCTATTTTTTCAAGAACACTGTTATTTACACCCTCTTTGAGTCTCAGACCAAGCATAAGCCTTTCACGAATATCCTCAAGGGGAGTAACGGTGCTTCTTTCAGAAATTATATCGCTTTCACAAAGCTTTTTTGTTTCATAAACCTTTAAATAATCGCAGATATTTCGTGTGTATCCGTACCGCACACCGCCGATATATGAGTGAGCAGCCGGACCAAAGCCGATATACTCATCACACTTCCAGTATCTTAAATTGTGACGACTCAGATGTCCCGGCTTTGCAAAATTGCTTATCTCATAGTGAGAGTAGCCACTCTTTTCAAGATTTTCACAGATTTTAAGATACATATCCGCGTCAAGGTCCTCGTCAGGCAAGATAAAATCCTTTTGCATACTGTAAAACGGCGTTGCCTTTTCAATTTTGAGCGAGTATGCGGAAATATGCTCAACACCCGAATTTATCACATACGAGAGAGTGTTTTCAAGCTTTTCCGGAGTCTGAAAGGGAAGTGAAAACATAATATCGGTGCTTATGTTTTCAAAGCCTGCCAAGCGGGCATTTTTTAATGTGTCCTCATAGTCAGCAAGAGAGTGAATCCTGCCAAGTAACTTCAGTTCATCCTCGTTTGCCGACTGCAGACCGATACTCAGCCTGTTTACACCTGCCACATAAAGCTCAATAAGCTCATCAGCCTTGCTTGTTCCGGGATTTGTTTCAACCGTGAACTCTGCATAAGACTCTACATTAAAGTATTTATATACTGCAGTGACGATTTTGATTAAAAGTTTTCCAAGACAAGTGGGAGTGCCGCCGCCGATATATACGGTGTCAATAGTGTAATCCGAGTAAATCTCCGCCTTTTCCTTAAGCTGAGAAATAAGCGCAGAGACATACCTCTCCATAAGCTCGGGACTTGTAGAGAGGGAATAAAAATCGCAGTAATTACATTTTTTTAAACAAAACGGGACGTGTATGTACAGTCCCGCTTTTTTTGTGTTATTCATATAAATCTCCGTGTGAGAATTTAAGTCAGTTTTCGTCATCGAGCTTGAGAACAGCCATAAATGCCTCGGGCGATACCTGAACACTGCCGAGCTGACGCATTTTGCGCTTACCCTCTTTTTGCTTCTCAAGAAGCTTTTTCTTACGGGTAATGTCACCGCCATAGCACTTGGCAAGTACGTCTTTACGCATAGCCTTGACAGTTTCTCTTGCGATAACCTTTGAGCCGATAGCGGCCTGAACGGGTATCTCAAAGAGCTGACGCGGAATGTTTTCCTTTAACTTTTCAACGAGCTTTCTCGCCCTGGAATATGCTTTCTGTTCGTGTACTATAAAGGAGAGAGCATCTACAACATCGCCATTTAAGAGAATGTCAAGCTTAACAAGCTTTGAGGGCTCATAGTCGCTTATTTCATAGTCAAGCGAAGCATAACCCTTTGTACGGCTCTTGAGAGCATCGAAAAAGTCGTAGACAATTTCGTTTAGAGGGAGCTTGTAATGAACCTCAGTCCTGTCAGTGTCGAGATATTTCATATCAATATAAATGCCCCGTCTGTCCTGACATAATTCCATAATACTGCCGATGTAATCGGGTGGAGTGAGAATTTTCGCATCAACCATAGGCTCATAAGCGATGTCAATTTCATCGGGAGAGGGGAAGTTTGACGGATTATCAATGGAAATTTCCTCGCCGTTTGTTTTTCTGATTTTGTAAATAACGCTCGGTGCGGTTGTTATAAGGTCAAGGTTGAATTCTCTCTCAAGTCTTTCCTCGATAATTTCCATATGAAGAAGACCTAAAAATCCGCAACGGAAACCAAAGCCCAGAGCACTTGATGTTTCAGGCTCAAATACAAGAGCCGCGTCATTAAGCTCAAGCTTTTCAAGAGAGTCACGCAAATCTCCGTACTTTGCGCCGTCAGCAGGATAAATACCCGCATAAACCATAGGAAGCGCGGGCTTGAATCCGGGAAGCGACTCGCTTGTGGGGTTACTTGCACTTGTAACAGTATCACCGACACGGGTGTCGCTGACATTCTTGATACTTGCGGTAATGTAGCCAACCTCACCTGCGTAAAGGGCATCAGTCTTTTTGAGCCCGAACGGGTCAAGGTAGCCGACATCAACAACATCAAACTCCGCATTATTACTCATAAGCTTTATTCTGTCACCGGTTTTTACAGAGCCGTCGATTACACGGATGTTTACAACGACACCAAGATAACTGTCATAATATGAGACAAAAATAAGAGCCTTTAAGGGAGCATTTTCATCACCCTTGGGGGAGGGAATATCTGTTACAATTTTTTCAAGAACAGTGTCAATATTAAGACCAACCTTTGCCGAAACGGCAGGACAATCCTCGGCAGGAATACCGATAATATCCTCAATTTCGCTTCTTGCACGGTCAATATCAGCACTGGGCAGGTCAATTTTGTTGATAACCGGGAGAATTTCAAGGTCGTTGTCAACGGCAAGATATGCGTTGGCAAGAGTCTGCGCCTCAACACCCTGAGTACTGTCTACAATAAGTATAGCACCCTCGCAGGCGTTAAGAGAACGGGAAACCTCATAGTTAAAGTCAACATGACCGGGAGTGTCAATAAGGTTGAAAATATACTCGTTGCCGTCTTTGGCATTGTAAACAAGCCTTACAGCACGGGCTTTTATGGTGATACCGCGCTCGCGTTCCAAATCCATATTGTCAAGAAGCTGTTCTTCCATTTCGCGCTTTGAGACAGTCTGAGTCTGTTCAAGGATTCTGTCGGCAAGTGTGCTCTTGCCGTGGTCGATATGTGCGATAATGGAAAAGTTCCTGATTTTACTGAGTCTTTCTGTGTTAGACATATAAATCCTTTCAAGTATCAATTCAGTGATAACATATATATTATAATTTATAACGGCAGTGCTTGTCAATCACTATTTGCAAAAAAACTCTTTACAAGCGACTTTAAATATGATAAAATCAAATAGATTGGAGTTGAATATTATTGTCAAACAAAAGAGTAGGCTTTTTAACGCTCGGATGTAAGGTTAATCAGTATGAAAGCGCAGCTATCGCCGAAAAACTTGAGGAAAACGGTTTTACAGTCTGCGATTTTTCAAGTCCATGTGACTATTATGTGATAAACACCTGTACAGTTACAGGCGAAGCAGACAGAAAATCAAGACAGATGATAAGACGGGCAAGGAAGAATAATCCGTCTGCAAAAATTCTTGTAACAGGCTGCCTTGCCCAGATTAAAGGAGACAAGCTTTTTGATATCGAGGGCGTCTATGCCATAGTCGGCACAAGGAATAAAATGATGTTAGCCGACAAAATAACAGCGCTTGAAAAGGGTGACGAAGCCAAAACGCTTGATGTGCCCGCACTTTGCAACAAGCCCTTTGAAGAGATGAAGCTTTGCGGTAACTTCGGCGGTACAACAGAGGAAAGAACACGCGCGTATATCAAGATTGAAGACGGCTGCGACTCGAACTGTACATACTGCATCATACCGAAAGCGCGCGGAAGCATCTGCTCAAAAGCACCCGAAACAGTAATTGAAGAGGTAAAAAGCCTTGTAAAAAAAGGATATCTTGAGATAGTGCTGACGGGTATTGAAACAGGCTCGTACGGCAAGGACTTTGACAATAAATATACTCTTGCAGACCTGCTTTGCGAGGTCGATAAAATAGAGGGACTTGAAAGAATAAGACTCGGCTCACTTGACCCGTCAATAATGAAAAAAGACTTCGTTGAAAAAATATCGGGACTTAAAAAGCTGACTCCTCATTTTCACCTGTCACTGCAAAGCGGAAGCGATAAAATACTTGCACTGATGAAGCGCAAGTATAATACAAAAATGTTTTCAGACGCAGTCGAAAATATAAGACGGCATATAGACGGCGTAATGTTTACAACCGATATAATCTGCGGCTTTCCCGGTGAAACAGACGAGGATTTCGCCGACACGGTTGAATTTGTAAAAAAAGCAAAATTTTTAAGCGCCCATATATTTGCATACTCAAAGAGAGAGGGCACACCTGCGGCAACAATGGAAAATCAGGTGCCTGCAAACGTGGCGTCAGAGAGGGTAAATAAGCTTTACGGCGTGGTAAATGAAACTGCCGTAGAATTGCTTGGAAAGCTTGACGGAGAGATAACAACGGTAATACCCGAGGAATATAAAAACGGTACGGCAACAGGACATACACCGAATTTTGTAAGCGTAAACGTAGAGTGCGATGAAAAGGACTATGATAATATTCACGGAAAAGTGGTAACAGTTAAGCTTTCAGTGAATGACGGAGTGGTTTTCGGGCAGATAATGGAAAAGTAGTGGCATTATTACAATTTAATTACTTTTGACATAATTCTGCGCAAAAATATAAAAAGTATGATATACTTTAGTTTGTACAGACAGTAAAGGAGGGAAGATGCGTGGCAGATGCACTTAAAATAAGACAGGTCGCACAGAATAAAAAAGCGTATCACGATTATTTTGTGGACGAAAAGTATGAAGCTGGCATCGAACTCTTCGGAACTGAGGTAAAAAGCATCAGAGGAGGAGGAATAAACCTCAAGGACTCCTACTGTATGATAGAAGCGGGTGAACTGTTTGCCGTCGGCGTACACGTAAGTCCGTATGAAAAGGGAAATATCTTCAACCGTGATCCGTACAGAGTAAAAAGACTCCTGATGCATAAAAAGGAGATAAATAAATTACTCGGTCAGATAACGCAAAAAGGATATACACTTGTGCCGCTGGCTGTGTACTTCAAAGGGTCGAAACTCAAAATGGAGATAGGACTCTGCAGAGGTAAAAAGCTCTATGATAAGAGAGATGACGCCGCAAGAAAGCAGGCAGAAAGGGATATAGAGCGAGCACATAAGGAAAGATACTGATAAAAACCTGTATTGGAAGCATAGATTGTTAACAGAACAGCAGAATCAATTTGAAGTGGTGTTGGAGTATGGGTGGAGACTTAAAGTTT
>JAZSET010000027.1:0-7581 GCA_045531795.1 Eubacteriales bacterium
GCAGAGGGCGAAGCGACTGACGAGCCAAAGCTTACGGAATTGTTTAAAAAGGTAAGCGGTAACGATAAGCTGTCAGTAAAATTTGAACTTTTAAAAGACGAGTCAACGCCGGTTTTACTTAATATCTCCGAAGAAGCCCGCAGAATGGAAGATATGATGCGTATGTACCGTATCAGTATGGGAGATAACGGCATAGAACTTCCCGCAGTCGACACAACGCTTGTTGTAAATAAGGCAAACAGCCTTGTAAAGCACATTTTAGGTATGCTTGACAGCGATAGTGAAAAAGCAGAGAATATAGCAAAGCAGATGTATTCACTTGCCCTGCTTTCACAGAGACAGCTCAGCGGTGATGAACTGAAAGCATTCCTTGCCCACAGCTTTGAAGTCCTTGAAAAGCTTTAAGCGGTAGTTTATGAAAAACACACTTGATATTCTCTCAAAAAACCTTGCTGAAAGCTCACAAAGGCTTACAAAAAGCCTTGAAATGAGGCTGGCTGAAATCGGCTTTGCAGCAAAACAGCTTGGCGGAAAAATGGAAGAGACTGAAGACGAGCTTGCCACACTTATAAGGTCAGACCTTGAAATGGGCGCAAGTCTTGTAGCAGATACCTGTGCAAAATGCAACAGGCGTTTTATACGCAACTATAATAAGCAGCTCAGCGTTGCCGATACAGTAAATTTTGCCACTATGATACTTGACACAGTGGATTCAAGCGACGCGCTTTTCGGTGCAAGACTTCTTGAAAGTGACATAAATGCTACTCTGCCCGAGGATATAAGAATTGTCTACCGGAAGGCAAGAGGCACTGATATCGCATACGAAAAATTCGTGTCTCTGATTCCCGATGCAAGAGTTATGTATAAAGACACATTCACCGCAGTCTGTGATGCAGTGGCGTTAGATGAAGCGGATATGTGTATATTGCCTTATGAAAACTCTGATGACGGCAAGCTTAACAGCTTTTACAGACTTATAGAAAGCTTTGATCTGAAAATAGCGGCATCCTGCAAAGTAAAGTCTCTCGGCAGAGATGATATGACAAGATATTTGCTTTTGTCAAAGAATCTTGCAGGGCTTTCGGCAGTGTCGGGAGTCACCGATTTCGAGCTTCTGATCAGTGACAGAGACGATAATTCCCTGACGAGAGTAATGTCGGCTGCACATATCTTAGGGCTTACGGTAAGAAGCATTGACACGGTAAAAACAGAGGGAAACTTAAATGTGTTTGACCTGAGAGTGGCATCGAAAAAGAAGTTCCTGATCGACAGATTCATCCTCTTTTTAAAGCTTGAGGAAATGGAATTTTCGCCTCTCGGACTTTTTGCACAGATAGACTGACTTTTTTGGAGGTTATATGAAAAGAACTGTAACATACAAAACTCAGGGTACCTGCTCAAGAGCAATTGAAATTGAGCTTGACGGCGATATTGTTGAGAATGTAAAATTTATAGGCGGATGTGACGGAAATCTTAAAGGTATAGCAAGTCTTGTCCGTGGTATGAATATAAATGATGTAATAGAAAGGCTTGAGGGGTTAAAATGCGGATTCAAAAACACCTCTTGCCCGAATGAACTTGCAAAAGCTCTTAAAAAAGAAGCAAACGCGTGAGCTTGGAAAGGAACTAACTATGAATTATCTTGAAACCTATAAGCGTTGGGTAGAAAAAGAGGATCTCAGCGAAGAATTAAGACAGGATCTTGAGAGAATCAAGGATTCTGACGAGGAAATAAAATATCGCTTTGCAAATCGTCTCGGATTTGGCACAGCAGGTCTTCGCGGCACAATGAAAGCGGGACTCAATGCAATGAATGTGTACACAGTAGCACAGGCAACCCAGGGATTTGCAGACCTTATTATAAGCAGATGCGGAACTACCCGACCTGTTGTTGTAGCCTGCGACTCGCGTAATAATTCCGAGCTTTTTGCAAGAACAACGGCAGAAGTGTTTGCTGCAAACGGACTTAAAACATATGTATTTGATGAGCTTCGCCCGACACCCGTTCTGTCATTTGCGGTGCGTGAGCTTTCCTGCATAGCAGGCGTAAATATTACCGCCTCCCATAACCCCAAGGAATATAACGGATACAAGGCGTACTGGGAAGACGGAGCACAGCTTCCGCCCGACCACGCAAAGACCGTTTCCGAATATATCGACAAGATTGACATTTTTGACGGAGCTAAGCACATAGATTTTGACCTTGCTGTAAAAGAGGGCAAGATTATAATACTCGGCAAGGATTTTGATGAAAAATATATGGCAAATGTGCTTAAAGAAGCAGTATATCCCGAAGCCGTAAAGGCAGTAGCCGATGATTTTAAGGTAGTATATACCCCCCTTTGCGGAACAGGCTACAGAATAGTACCCGAAGTGCTTAAAAGAGCAGGCTTTAAGAAGATTTTCACTGTTGAAAGACAGATGAAGCCCGACGGGAACTTCAGGGGTATAAGATTCCCCAACCCCGAATTTTCCGAGGTATTTGAAGAGGGAATAGAAATTGCCGAAAAGGAAAACAGTGACCTTATAATTGCCACAGACCCCGATGCCGACAGAGTCGGAATTATGATAAAGGGAAGTGACGGCAGGTTTAAAACAATTACAGGTAACCAGGTCGGTGCACTTCTTATCGAGTATATCGCAAGTGCGTATGAAGAAACAAACAAAATGCCCGAAAACCCCTATGTTGTAAAGACAATTGTAACAACAGAACTTGCAACAAAGGTGTGTGAGGCACACGGTATCAGAATATTCAATGTGCTCACGGGCTTTAAGTTTATAGGCGAGGTAATAAAGAAGCTTGAAGTTACAGGACACGACAGTTTTCTTCTTGGCTTTGAGGAAAGCTACGGCTACCTCAAGGGCACATATGCAAGAGATAAAGACGCAGTTGTTGCTACAATGCTTATAGCCGAAATGGCTGCATACTACCACAAAAACGGTATGACTCTGTCAGACGCACTTGATAAGCTTTATGAAAAATACGGCTATTATATGGAAGCCTCAAAGAGTATCGTTATGGACGGACTTGACGGCAACGAAAAAATGAAAGCGCTTATGGAAAGTCTCCGCATAAATACACCTGCGGAAATCTGCGGTAATGCCGTAGTTGAGGTAAGAGACTATCTTGCGGATACGGTAAAGAAAAAGTCAACATCTGAAGTGGTATCAACAGGACTTCCGAAATCGGATGTGCTTTACTTTGTACTTGAAAACGGAGATACAATCGTAATCAGACCGTCAGGTACAGAGCCGAAAATAAAGGTGTATATGCTCGCCTGCGACACAAGCGAAAGTTTGGTTCAGAAAAAACTTTCAGCATACAAAGAATATGTAAAAAGCTGGGCATAAGAGGAAAAATATGAATTTTGACAATCTTACAGAAAAACAAATAAGCTCAAAGGAGCTTTTTGACGGCGTTGTAGCCCACCTCTTTATAGACGAAGTGGAGCTTCCCGACGGCTCACATTCAACACGCGAATATCTGAAGCATAACGGAGCCGTTGCAGTACTGCCCCTTGATAATGAGGGAAATGTTTATCTTGTAAAGCAGTACAGATACCCTTTTTCAAGAGTAATGACCGAAATCCCCGCGGGCAAGCTCGACAGTCCCGATGAAGACCACCTTGAAGCTGCGATGCGTGAGCTCAGGGAAGAAACAGGCTTTACAAGCAATAAAGTCACATACCTCGGTGAATTTATCGGAAGTGCCGCAATAATCGGCGAAACAATATATCTCTATCTCGCAGAGGACCTTGTGGCAGGTAAGCAGGACCTTGACCGTGACGAATTTCTGAATGTGGAAAAAATGCCCCTGTCAGAGCTTGTTGATATGGTAATGAGGGGCGAAATTGCCGACGGAAAAACCATTTTCGCCACACTGAAAGTTGATAAACTGAAAAATGGCAGATAAGCGAAAAAAAACAAAGAAAAGGGGACTATTTTACCTGTTTCCGGTGGCGGTGATACTGCTGTGCGCTCTGATTTTTGTACCCAAAAACTCAGAGCTTATAAGCGAAAAGTCACCATATCCCCAAAGTATAGAGATTATACTGTCTCCTCTTGAAAAACTTGACTATACAAAATTCATAAAACAGCTTGACTCGGAACTTTACTGTAAATATGCGTATCTATGCAGCGCTGATACTCACAGTGCAATAGCCGAAAAGAACAGCCATATAAAAACAAGTCCGGCATCACTTACAAAAATAATGTCAGTAATCGTGCTTCTTGAAAACGCAACTGACCTTGATGCAGAGGTGACGGTTTCTCCCAAAATATATGATGCACTGTACAAAGAGGGTGCGGCAATGGCGGGCTTTTTGCCCGGTGAAAAAGCACCCCTTTATGACCTTATCTGCGGAGCAATGCTTCCGTCGGGTGCAGAGGCACTTGCGGCAGCGGCAGACTTCGTTGCGGGCGGTGACGACAAGCTTGTAGGACTTATGAATGAAAAAGCCGCCGATATGGGACTTTCAAATACGCATTTTGAAAATATCTACGGCTTTGATAGTGAAAACCATTATTCAAATGCCAGCGAAATGGCGCATATACTTATGTATGCCATAGAAAATGAAACTTTCAGGGAGATATCAGGTAAAGGACAGTACTTTGTAAAACCCACGAACAAGCACGCAGACGGATTTGTTATGAGAAGCTCGGTGTTTGGAAAAATCGGCAGTAAAAGACCTGACGATGCGGTAATTCTGGGCGGGAAAACGGGATACACATATGACGCAGGACTCTGCCTTGCAACATATGGCGAAAAGAACGGAAAAACCTATGTTACCGTTGTTATGGGAGTCGAGGGAAACCACAGAACAGAGCAGTATCAGGTAGATGATACTATGTTTCTGTATAATTTAATATAAAAAACCAGTCGCATATCACTTGCGACTGGTTTTCTTTTTTTGAAGCGTTAGTGCAATACGAAAAAGCACAGCATTTTTTAATCCTCATCAAGCTCATCATAAAACTTGAGGAATTCACGGCGTTTCTGATTTCTTTCGTCTCTTTCTACATTAACCATTATGTAAGAATCGCACATAGCGAGGCTGTTAATCTCGATTTCATCAAGGATACAGCTGTTATTTTCATCGTTGTAGATACACATATTGTTGTCGCATTTCATAAAAATCCCCCCATAATTAAAAAGTGCGCAGCCGAAGCTACGCACAAAAAATACATAGCTCTGATTGCTGCGACACAAACCTAACATACGTTACAAGAAAAGTACGTTTTTAAGAGCCTGTATTTTTTACAAAATGAATACAGACTTTTCTTGTAACAGAAAATATTAAGTTTATGTCGCAAGTAAAGTATAACACACATAAAAAGAGTTGTCAAGGGACAAAAAACAAAGCTTACACATAAACTGTAAAAGGTATAATATCCACTATTTTATAACAAAATGGAGTAAGCGATGACAAATACAGATAATAATACATACTTTGCCGCTGCAAATTCCTGTGACGGCTTTGTTTCTTTCTTTGACAAGGTTTTTTCACCGCATAACCTTTCGCATTTGTATATTATAAAAGGCGGAAGCGGTACGGGTAAAAGCAGACTTATGAGAGTTGTGTCACAAGAAGCGTTAAAAAGAGGCGAGGAGGTTGAAGAGTTCCTTTGCTCATCAGACCCGAAAAGTCTTGACGGTGTGATACTTAAAGAGCGCAAAATTGCTATAATAGACGGAACTTCACCGCATACCGCAGAGCCTGCTTTCCCAGGTGCATTTGATGAAATAATAAATCTCGGTGAATTCTGGCAGAGCAGTGTGCTTTCAAAAAACAGAGGCGAAATAGAAAAACTGATAACGCAAAAAAAGGAGCACTACAGAAGAGCATACGCCTATCTGTCACTTGCAGGCGGACTTTGCAGAGTCAGAGACGAGATACTTTTGCCATATGTAAAAACAACAAAGCTTTCAAACTTTGCAAACAGGTTTGCAAAAAGGTTTGAAAAGTCTGACGGTGACTGTGACATAAGACTTATAGAGGGAATAAGCGCAAACGGACAAACGCGCCTTAACAGCTTTTATAATAAAGCGAAAGAGCACTGCTTCATAAGGGATAAAAACGGTATTTCACATATAGTTTTCAGCGCGCTTGAAAGGGCATTTTACGAAAATAATATACCTTGCAGTATCTCTTTTGATCCGCTTGATACAAGGAAAATCAACGCCTTGTATCTTAAAAACTCACAGACATCAATTGAGCTTTCAGACGGAGATAAAAACGGCGACATAATAATTAACACCGACAGATTTTTTGAAAGGGAAGCATTCGGGCTTGAGAGGTCAAACGCACGGGTAAGCTATAAAAATGCCGGAAAAATGTGTGAGTTTGCAGTCGGAGAATTGACAGTAGCAAAAATGCTGCACGAAAAAGTAGAAAGCATTTATGTCTCGGCAATGAATTTTGAAAAGAAAGAGGAATATACAAAAAAACTTATAAAAAAAGTGTTTGCTTAACCACAGACAAAAAAGCTCCCTTTACAAGAGGGAGCTTTTTTGTGTTGGCTCTTTATTGTGTCGGTGAAATAAGATAAAATTGTCCTGCAAAAAATATATAAAAATTTATAGATTATAATTGAAATTCTGTTTAATATGTGTTATAATATATATAACTATAACTAAAATCGGGTATTTTTTGCTTTCGGGGGTAGAATAACGGACCGGAGAAAAGTATTTTGATGACAAAGAAGAAATAAAAAAACAAGGGGGAAGAGGTATGAATTTTGCACAGACAATAAGCGGAATGTTTTCCTATATAGCCGCAATTGTTTCGGGAATAAGACTTACCGATATAATTGACATACTTATAGTGGCGTTTCTTCTGTACTATGTCTATAAATTCATCAGAGACAGGAGAGCTGGAAAACTGGCACTCGGAGTAGTATTGCTTGTACTTTTTATGATTATAAGCGATATTGCCGATATGTATGCTATGAGCTTCATAATGGAAAATGTATTCCAGGCAGGAATGATAGCCCTGATTATAGTGTTCCAGCCGGAACTCAGAAGCGCGCTTGAAAAAATGGGAGCAGAGTCCTTTGAGAGACTGAAGTTCGGTGACAGACAGCACGATGTTACGGGAACAAAGGAATTCATCAATGCCATAACGAGCGCATCCTGTGATATGTCACTTGAGAAAACGGGCGCACTTATTGTAATCGAGCGCAACACAAAGCTTGGAGACATAATTAAAACGGGAACCGTAGTTGATGCAAAGGCAGACCCCTTTTTAATCAAAAATATATTTTATAACAAAGCCCCCCTCCACGACGGAGCAGTTGTGGTAAGAGAGGGCAGAATATACGCAGCGGGCTGTTTCCTGCCACTCTCATCAAACCCCGAAATTGTCAAGGATCTCGGAACCCGTCACAGAGCGGGTATCGGTATGAGCGAAAACAGCGATGCAATAGTGATAATCGTATCCGAGGAAACGGGCTCGATTTCCACGGCTGTTGACGGACACTTTGAAACCAATTACAGCTATGTATCGCTTAAAAAATTCCTTGAAAGAGAACTTGTACACGAGGAAAACGAAAACCCGAGAAAGGGTCAGTTCAGAAATATTC
>JAZSET010000004.1:0-4253 GCA_045531795.1 Eubacteriales bacterium
TATGGAAGACATTAACCTCCACTTTACAGGTGACTTCCACGCAATCGGTGCGGCTAATAATCTTCTTGCCGCTATGCTTGATAACCACATATATCAGGGTAATGCGCTTAACATTGACCCCAGAAGAATTACATTCAAGAGATGCGTTGACATGAATGACCGTCAGCTCCGTTTTGTAACAGACGGTCTCGGCGGCAGAGTAAACGGTGTTCCGCGTGAAGACGGCTACGATATTACCGTTGCTTCCGAAATTATGGCTGTATTCTGTCTCGCAAGCTCTATTGACGACTTAAAGGCCAGACTTTCAAGAATAATCGTTGGCTACACTTATGATGAAAAGCCTGTAACTGCAGGCGACCTCAAGGCAGTTGGTGCTATGACCGCACTTTTAAAGGATGCTCTCAAGCCCAATCTTGTACAGACTCTTGAGGGTACTCCCGCTTTCGTACACGGCGGTCCTTTCGCTAATATTGCTCACGGCTGCAACTCGGTAATCGCTACTCGTATGGCTATGAAGACCGGTGACTATGCCGTAACAGAGGCAGGATTTGGTGCTGACCTCGGTGCTGAAAAGTTCCTTGATATCAAGTGCCGTCTTGCAGGTCTTACTCCCTCTGCGGTTGTAGTTGTTGCGACAGTCCGTGCTCTCAAGATGCACGGCGGTCTTGCAAAGACTGAGCTTGGCGAAGAAAACCTCGAGGCTCTTGAAAAGGGTCTTCCCAATCTTATGCGTCACGTATCAAACATTACAAATGTATATAAGCTCCCCTGCGTTGTTGCAGTTAACCGCTTCCCCACCGATACTCAGGCTGAAACAGACCTTGTTATCAACAAGTGCCGTGAGGTTGGCGTAAACTGTGTTCTCTCAACTGTATGGGCTGATGGTGGTAACGGTGCCGTTGAACTTGCACGCGAAGTTGTAAGACTTTGTGACGAGGGCGAAAACAATTTCGAATTCAGCTATGAATCTGAGCTTTCAATTGAGGAGAAGATAAACAAGCTTACACGCCGTATCTATGGCGGTGTTGGTGCAAACATCACTCCTGCGGCGAAGAAACAGATAGACAAGCTTACAGAGCTTGGCTTTGGAAGTCTTCCTATATGTGTTGCAAAGACTCAGTATTCATTCTCTGACGATCCCACAAAGCTCGGCGCTCCCGAAAACTTTGAGATAACTGTTAAGAATGTAAAAGTATCAGCAGGTGCAGGCTTTATAGTAGTCCTAACTGGCGATATTATGACAATGCCCGGACTTCCCAAAATTCCCGCGGCTGAAAAGATTGACGTCGATTCAAACGGCAAAATCTCAGGACTGTTTTGACCAGGGGTGTAACCCTTGCCAGGGTCGAAGACCCTGGACTCGTATCGAGTGTGCAGTCTGAGTCAACCCGTACACCAATGTTGGTCGAAGCTACCACTACACAATTTCAATAAAATAGGCAACCGCATTTGCGGTTGCCTTTTGTGTTTGTTATGTTTCTGCTTACTCTTTAATATCGGTGTAGCGCTTGATCATTGTTGCGACTTCCGCTCTTGTTGCGCTGTTTTTCGGCTTGAATATTCTGCCGTTTTCGTATCCGCTTACAATTCCTGCGCCCACACAGTATGATACAGAGTTTTTCATACTCTCTGTAATCTGTGAGCTGTCCTCGAATTTAAGCTCTGCGCCCTGTGTATCTTTGCCCATATACTTTGCGTATCTGCAAAGCATATCCGCAAGCTCCTCACGAGTTACGTTATCATCAGGTCTGAAGCTGTCTGTGCCGTCACATATATTCTTTGAATATGCAAATGCTACTGCTTTTCTGTACCAGGCGTCTGAAGCTACATCCTTATACGGAATCTCTGATGCATTCTCCGTATCACCTGCCATGCGCGAAAGCACTGTTACAAGCATTGCTCTTGTCATATTTTCATTGGGACCGAATTTAGTTGATGAAAGTCCTGCAAATAGTCCTTTGCGTACAACATAATCGATATTATCGCATGCCCAGTGGCTTAAAGTATCTGTAAAGCCCGATCCTCTTGCGTTCTTGCCGTCAAAGGATTTTGCAGTCTCTTCGTCCTTGAAAAATCCGACACCGATTATATCTACATAGTCATCTTCTGCCATACTTTGAGTATTTTTAAAGAACTCGTATGCAAGGTAGTAGTCGTTAAATATTTCCTCAGTACCAAATGTTACTCCCTCATTTGCCATATCAAGCACATTCAGAGTGAGATTCGTAAGTTCGCCTGAGGTTATTTTTGTTTCATCACTCTCACCTAATACTGATCTGTGATTATCGTTACCGCCTAAAAATACATTGACATTACTCTCTTTTGATGATGTCTTATATACAAGTGTTACATAAGGATAATCTATTATCGGGAATGTTATCGGGAATGTTAATGTATTGAGATTAAGTGTTACCGTAGGTGCAATTCTCGATGTGCGGGATTCAACGGGAGTAAATCTGAGTCCGTCATCTGTTTTTATGTATGAGCTGTATCTCTGTGCGGAGATAAGTGCTGATTCGGAATAAGAGAATTTGCCCTCTTTTCTTGAAAGTGTTGCTATTTTTTCAAAGTCATAGGTAAAATACGGCTTTTTTGTAGAGCGTCCGGGAGAGAGTTTTCTTACATCTGCTGATTCTTCCGTGTAGCCGTGAGTCTTTATGACTCCGAGTTTTTCAAGCTCGTCTATTGTTACCTTACCGATAAGCTTATAACCATTCATTGACGGATGAATTCCGTCATATGCCTTATGATACCTTGCCCCGAAGCTTACAAGGTCGGTGCGGTCGTTGTTATAAAGGTCAATACACGTTACATTATATTCCGCACACGCGTCCTTGATTGCATCAACATAATCGTCAAGCTCAAATCCGCTTCCGTTTTTGCCTGTATTGCCGTAGTCGGTTTCAAAAATATTTGTGGGTGTCATAAACACTATCTCGGTTTCGGGATAATGCTCATAGGTTGTTTCAATTATCTGTGCAACGGCACCTCTCATTGTGCCGGCTTTTCTTTCACCGAGCTTTCCGAGAGGAAATCCTGTACCATTACTCAGATGGTCATTGATACCGCCGAAAACAAATAGGATATCGGGTGTTTCACCGGGCTTTGCTACAGCATCTGTATCACAGAGAACCTCGCCCTTGATTGCTCTTTCAAGTCTCGGCCAGAATCCCTCCCAATCGGACTGAGGATAAAAGCCTTTTGTGGAAAGGCAGGTGCCTCCCTTACTGTAGTTATTGACACTTATATTAAACTGACGCGCAAGATATCCGTGCCAGTTCTGTGCATTCTCGTTAAGCGCAGTTGATGCCGAAAGCGAGTCGCCTATTACCATAATGAGCTTTTCTTCTGAGCCCTCATAGTCCTTTGCGTAAAGGTCAACAGGCTTTCCCGAGTCAACGATTACGGTTGTTTTCGCTTCACCGCCTGCCGACTTTATTATAATATCAGTTTTTCCGACACTTACTGCTTTGACATTTCCCTCTGAGTCTACTGTTGCTGTTTTTGTATCAAGCGACTCATATGTGCAGTCGGGCGTTTTAAGATTAAAGCTTTCGCCAACTGACAATTTATAATAATTATAGCAGGGTTCAAGCTCTGCCGAAACACTTGTCATAAAAATCACCGTCCCGAGGATTGCAAGTATTATTGCTGAAAACTTCTTCATTATCTTTCTGCCTCTTCCTTTTCAAGCTCAGTGTATGCGATTTTTCCGACTCTTGTTTTCGGAAGTTCATCTCTGAACTCAATATCATAAGGTATTGCATACTTTGCTATATTCTTTTTGCAGTGAGCCATAATGCTTTCCTTTGTATCATTACTTGCATCAAAGCCCTCTTTAAGCACAACAAACGCCTTTACCTTCTGCATCTTTATCGGGTCACGGACTCCGATTACGCAGGAGAGTTGTACTGCTTCGTGAGCTTCTATTATGTTTTCAATCTGTGAGGGGTAGACATTATATCCGCTTGTGATTATCATTCTCTTGATACGCTGTTTGAAGAATACAAAGCCGTCTTCGTCCATATTGCCGAGGTCTCCCGTATGAAGCCATACTCTGCCGTCTTCGTGTACCTTTAAGGTATTGGCATTTTCTTCTTCGCGGTTGAGGTAGCCTTTCATAACAGACGGGCCCGCAATACAGATTTCTCCGTCTTCGCCATAGGGGATTTCTTCAAGTGTACCCGGCTTTACTATTTTGTAGAATGTATCGGGATAAGGAAGACCAAGTCGGATCGTAGCCATGTCGTTCT
>JAZSET010000017.1:0-3111 GCA_045531795.1 Eubacteriales bacterium
AAAAAGGGCTTTGATGTTTTATAAATGCTGCATACCCTTAAAAAGCTTTGGTTAAAATAAGTGTATTAAATATAAAGGAGTATGTATTATGTCAATTATCAACAAAGAAATTGCTGACTTCAAGGCTTATGCTTTCTTTGACAATGATTTCAAGTCTGTTACCAAGGAGGATATTCTCGGCAAATGGAGTGTATTTTTCTTCTATCCCGCAGATTTTACCTTCGTTTGCCCCACCGAGCTTGAGGATCTCGCAAACAAATACGAGGATTTTAAAAATTTAGGTACTGAAATTTACTCAATTTCTACAGACACCCACTTCGTTCACAAGGCCTGGCACGACTCATCAGAAAGAATCAAGAAAATAAACTTTCCTATGCTTGCCGACCCGACTCACAGCATTTCAAAGGATTTCGGTGTGCTCATCGAGTCCGACGGCCTTGCTGAACGGGCAAGTTTTATTATAAATCCCGAGGGCAAAATTGCGGCATATGAAATAAGTGCAGGCAATGTCGGCAGAAATGCAGAGGAATTATACAGAAAGCTTCAGGCCTGTCAGTTTGTTCACGCTCACGGAGACCAGGTATGCCCTGCCAACTGGAAGCCGGGTGAGGAAACCTTAAAACCGAGTCTTGACCTTGTGGGAATGCTTTAATTATGAAAAACGGTGTTATAGATAAGGACAAGCTTTATGATGTCATAATTGTCGGAGGCGGTCCTGCAGGTCTCACGGCGGCAATATATCTCGCAAGAGCAAAATACAGAGTTCTCGTTATAGAAAAAGAGGAATTCGGCGGTCAGATCAACATCACAGATGAAGTTGTAAACTATCCCGGCATTGTTAAAACAAGCGGCCGTGAGCTTACAGGTGCAATGAAGCTTCAGGGTGAGCATTTTGGAGCCGAATTTATTATTTCCGATGTAAGTGCCGTAAAAGATGACGGTGACTTTAAGATTGTATCCACATCTGTCGGTGACTACAGATGCTTCGGTGTTCTAATAGCCACGGGTGCTCATCCGAGAACTATCGGATTCAAAGGAGAAGAAAAGTTCAAAGGTCGCGGTGTTGCATATTGCGCCACCTGTGACGGTGAGTTTTTCACCGGCAAGGAAATATTTGTTATCGGAGGCGGTTTTGCCGCTGCTGAAGAAAGCATTTTTCTTACCAAATTTGCAAGTCATGTGACTATTTTAGTCAGGGAGCCTGACTTCACCTGTGCCAAAAGCATTGCCGACAAGGTAAAAAGCACTGAAAAAATCTCTGTTCTGTACAACACCGAGGTTCTGGAGGTTGACGGTGAAAACGGGCTTAAATATATCAGATACAAAAACAATGTCTCCGGTGAGATAAGCGAATACCGTGCAAAGGATGACTTTTTCGGAGTTTTTGTCTTTGCGGGATATGTGCCCTCAAACGAGCTTGTAAAAGGGCTTGTAAAGCTTGACGACTACGGCTATATTATCACCGACACTGCCTTAAGAACAAATGTTGAAGGCATTTATGCGGCAGGAGATATTTGCATCAAGCCCTTACGGCAGGTTGTAACTGCCACCTCTGACGGTGCTCTTGCAGCAACCGAGCTTGAAAAATATGTAACTCAAATGCAAAGAAAAACGGGAATAACACCGACTGCAAAAGCCAAAGAAAGCCCGACAGAGTCCGGTGAAAATCCCCATATGCTTACAGATATATTCGACGAGGATATTAAAAATCAGCTTCGGACTCTTTTTGAGAGATTTGACCGTAATATCACACTTCGTTTATACCTTGATGAGCGCGAAATTTCCCGTGAACTTGAAGCCTTTATTATAAAGCTCGTTTCTTTCAGCGACAAGCTTTCCTTGTGTGTTGCAGAAAAAAATCTCGCCACAGGCGATGCACCGTTTGTCAGGCTCTGCGTTGATGATGAGCCTGATGGAAATATTGCCTTTCACGGAGTGCCGTCAGGTCACGAATTCACACCGTTTATCAGCACTCTTTACGCCCTCTCCTGCGGTGCAAAAATTGATGACGATGATACTGAAAATCTGATCAGGTCAATAGAAAAAGATATAAAAATCAAGGTACTTGTTACACTTTCCTGCAGTATGTGTCCCGAGCTTGTGAGTGCGTGTGAAAAAATGGCTGTTATCAACCCAAAAATTGATGTGCAGATTTATGACATCAGGCATTTTGAAGAAATCAGGGCAAAATACAACGCTATGAGTGTTCCCTGCCTTGTGATAAACGACGATATTGTCCATTTCGGCAAAAAGAACATTCGTGAGGTTGCTGAAATATTAAGCAAGATATAAAAATGAGCTGTAGCAATAATTGCTACAGCTTATTCTTTATTTATCCAAGTAAGAAATCACTTACGAGCATCACGGCAAAGCCTGTCAGAAGTGCGTATGTTGCACCTCTCTGATGCCCGTGAGCATGTGTTTCGGGTATCATTTCGTCACTTATTACATAAAGCATTGTACCGCCTGCAAAAGCAAGTGCAAACGGCAAGATGGCTGACGAAACACTTACTGCAAAGTAGCCGACAAGCGTTCCTGCCACTTCAACAAGTCCCGTTATCATAGCACATATAAACGTTTTGTGCGGTTTTACCCCTGCTGCAAGCATCGGTCCTATTATAACCATTCCCTCGGGGATATTCTGCAGGGCAATACCGCCCGCGATAAGCATAGCCTGTGCAGCATTGTCCGAGCCAAAGCCCACGCCTGCGGCTATTCCCTCGGGAAGATTATGTATGGCTATCGCCATCACAAACAAGAGAACCTTATTAAGATTTGCGTTATTATGATTCTCCTCTTCGCTTCCCATCAGTTTATGCAGGTGCGGCACGAGCTTATCCACAAGATTAAGGCACAAAGCTCCTGCAAAAATTCCAACAACCGTAATAATTATACCATATTTGCCGCCATATTCTATTGACGGAATTATAAGTCCTAAAACTGCGGCTGCAAGCATTACTCCTGCGGCAAAAGACAGTACAATATCCGAAAATTTATGCGATACTTTTTTAAATGCAAAGCCTATAATAGAGCCGAAAATTGTCGCTCCTCCGACACCCAGCGCTGTCAGTAATACAAGTTCCATATTTCCTCCGAAAGAAAATCAGTTTC
>JAZSET010000129.1:0-3441 GCA_045531795.1 Eubacteriales bacterium
ACGGAAGAAATTACGTCAGAGGTTATGTAGGTATCAGCGTTTCTTACAGAAGCAAGGCAGCATAAATTTTTTCATTCCAAGTAAAAAAGGTATGTACGTACGTACCAAGTAAAAGAAAAATCCGAAGCCTTATGGTACGTACGTACGCAGTGTTTTAAACTGAAATGAAAATTTTTTCTTTCGGAAAAACTATCAAGCCTGAATTTATTTTTACGTTGACAGCAAGCATAGCCTGTGTAAAGACACAGGCACGTTTTTGCAAAAACTGTATGCCTGCTCTCTGTTGTTATCATTGAGAGCAAGCATATGATTTGTCTATACACTTCATCAATTTTGCGACTTGCTCTTTTTCAATTTCAGATGAGAGCAAGTATCGCCTGTGTATAGACACAATCAGTTTTTTGTAAACTATGCTTTCTGCAACTTCGTTGACAGCAAGCATAGCATTTGTGGCCACACTCCCTCATTTTCAGAGAAAATCCGTGCGCCGACAAATACAAAAAACTTGTTGGGAGAACCCACCCCCCTTGACAGAAAATCTTGCTTTTGCTCGATTGAAAAGTATAATGAAAAAGCCGTTGTGCAATAAAAACACAACGGCGAATTTTTATATTCAGGGGGTGCGTAACGAAACGGAGCGATTATAATATAATCAATGCTCACTTCTTTTTATAACAAAGCATTCAGCTATTTTAGCAAAGCCTATCTTCTCTGCTAATTTAGCGGAAGCAAGGTTTTTATAATGGCACGCCCAGACAGGTTTCTTATTATGTTCCAAGATATATTTTAACATAGCTTTTGAAACAATTGCGGCAAATCCTCTGTGCTGATAATTCTCTTGCGTTTCAACTCCGATGTCTATTTCGTTGTCGCTGACAGCAGCAGAAAATGCCCAAGCTGCAATTTCTCCATTTGTTATAACACAGTATCCTTTGCCGTTTGAAAGAAAATCATTTGCGTTGCTCCAAGAAAAATACGGTGTAATTCTCCCTTCCATTTTTGAGAGAATTTCTGCGTCAATAGTCCTTAATTCACAGTCAGATGGCAAGTCAGGTGTTTCAGCGGAAACCTTATTAAATTCAAAAAAGTATCTGCGTTCAATATCAATATTTTCTTTATCACTGAAAAAAGACTTTATTCTTTCTTCATCAGTAAATATAATAAAGCGACGCAGATTTATTTCGTTCTTGTCAGAAATGATATCATATATTTCCTCAAGAAAAGTCTTATCATATTCACCCGAAATAAATGCAAATCCGCTGTAATGCCAAAAAAGCACTGTCTTACAGTCTGTCCTTGAACTCACAAAAATATCTCCCTGCTGATAACCCTCAGCAATAGAAAGCAGGTAAACATTTCCACATCTACATTGCTGAGCATAAGGAATATAGTCGGAGTAGTCTTTAAAATCCACTTTAACCATAACCGCACCTCTCTGACTTCTTGAATATAATCATTATATCACATCTCCCTCGAAAATTCAATCATAACCGACAGGTGCGTAACAAACTGTGCCGTTATTTTCCGAGGTGCGTAACAAATCAGGTAGACGTTTTCGCCGTGAGACTTTTTTGAGAAAAAATTGGAGCAAAAATGGAACACTTTTGGTACTGACTTTTGAAAATCCATATGCTATAATGAAAATATCAAAACGTTTTGAATATAAAAAATCAGAACAGAGCCGCTGAAAAGTGGGAGTAAATTGGGAGTTAAGTGGGAGTCTTTTGGTAGTGACTTCTGCTCATTCCTATGCTACAATTAAATCATCGGAACGTTCTGAATTCAAAATAAAGGAGCTGATGTACATCGAAAAAACGCAGTCTGTGCAAAAGAAAATGCAACGCCTTTGGTTGCGCACTTGACAAATATTTCTTATTGTGATGTTATACTTTAAAGCGCAAAAGCGATATAAAAATATTTACTTTCATTTACATAGCAGAAGTTCACGTTTCTGCGAAAAATCACAATATGAAAGGAATTAAAAATTATGAGTAATGCAACAACTATGTCAGGGGTAAAACCATTTAACAGCTTTATGGACTACACGAAGCTTGACCGTAATCGTGAACGCACAGTTGTTTTCTACGGACGAGTTTCCACAGAGCACGAGGCTCAGCTCTCTGCTCTCGAAAACCAGATGCAGTGGTACAGCGACCAAGCAAAATATCATCCAAACTGGAATGTTATCGACAAGTATATCGACGAAGGTATCACTGGAACTCAGGCGAAGAAAAGACCTTCTTTCCTCAGAATGATAGAGGACGCTAAGTCCGGAAAGTTTGACTTGATTGTAACCCGTGAAGTGTGCCGTTTCGCTCGTAATACTGTTGACACTCTCAACTTCACAAGAGAATTAAAGAATATTGGCGTTGAAGTTTTCTTCGTCGAGGATAACATCTGGACAATGGATGGCGACGGAGAACTCAGACTTTCTCTTATGGCAACTCTCGCTCAGGAAGAAAGCCGTAAGGTATCGGAGCGTGTTAAGGCGGGACAGAAAATCAGTCGTGAAAATAAAATGCTGTATGGAAGCGGAAACATTCTCGGATACGACCGCAAAGCTGGTGAGAGTTATACTATCAATCCTGAACAGGCTGAAACTGTCAGAATGATATTCGACCTTTATGAACAGGGCTTGGGCGGTGCTAAAATTGCAAAGGTGCTGACTGAGCGTGGACGTAAAAATTCGTCGGGGCTTGTCCGCTGGGATGTATCCTATATCACTCGTATTATTGCAAACGCTACTTACAAAGGCTGTGTATGTTACAACAAGAGCCGAAGCAACAACTACTTAGCGCAGAAGCGTATCACCAATCGTGACAGAGATAGTTATATCTATGAAAAACGTGCAGAATATGAAGCACAAATCAAAAACCTCAGAAGTCAGGCGACATCTGTATCCCCTGCAACTCCCAAAGCTGATACACTTGACCTTGATAAGATTATCTCGGCGTTAAATGACATTTCCGACAGCAAAACAGAGCTCGGACGCGAGGTATTGGAAGATATTGTTTCGTCTGTTATTCCGACAGGCGAGGGCGTGTATGAGTGGCACTTATCCACAGGAGCTGATACCGAAACACAAACAAATCTTGCAGTCAAAGGCAGAGCAAACTCCAAAGAAAGACCGTATGTGTATTTATACGGCGAGGAAGCGGACAAAACCGCTTCCGATGTACATAATATCTGCATTGTCAATTTTGACTGCCTACGCAGATTACTGCACAGGCTGCACTTCGCTAATTCAGAACTCACGAACAGAGTAACGGTTTAAAACAAATTACCTCCCCATTCCGAAAGGTGAACTGAACCGTTAAAAACGGACAATGACAAAAAGGACCTCCTATGGTATAATGAAAATACCATAGGAGGTTTTGTTATGAAACGAAAATACGGATATATAAAAGAGCATGAAAAAGAAATGCTAGAAATGAAAGCAAA
>JAZSET010000063.1:0-2423 GCA_045531795.1 Eubacteriales bacterium
CGAAGTTACCTGTGGGAACAGTTACATTTATCTGGTCACCGAGCTTGATTTCACCCGATTTTACAAGGTCGCAGTAAGCTGACACATAGTAAACGATCTGAGGTGCAAGTCTTCCCCAGTTTATTGAGTTCGCGCTTGACAGGAAATATCCGTTTTTATCGAGTTTTTCTGCAAAATCGGTGTCAGAGAAAATCTTCTTTACTCCGTTTTGTGCATCGTCAAAGTTACCCTCTATCGCGCATACATTTACATTGCTTCCCTCCTGGGTTGCCATCTGGAGCTTCTGCACACGGCTTACGCCCTCAACGGGATAGAATACGGTAATTTTAATACCGTCTATGTCTCTGTATCCCTCAAGCGCCGCCTTTCCTGTGTCTCCGGAAGTAGCAACGAGGATAAACGCAGTTCTTTTTTCTCCTGTACCCTTAAGAGCACCGGTCAAAAGTCTTGGCATAATCTGAAGAGCCATATCCTTGAATGCACAGGTAGGTCCGTGCCATAATTCAAGAATATTTCTTGTTTCATCAAGTTCTGTTATCGGTGCAGCTCCTCCGGGGAAACGCTCCTCACTATAGGATTTCTGCGCACTTTCAAGAAGATAATCGTAATCATAATCGGTTAAGTATCTTGACAAAATGTCTGCCGCACGGTGAGGATAATCAAGGCTGCAGAGCTTTGCAATATCGTCACGTGTGAGTGTCGGTACACTTTCGGGTACAAACAAGCCGCCGTCACAGGCAAGTCCTGTCTTGATTGCGTACATAGAGCTTACACTGTTGTCTTTTCCGATTTTTCCTCTTGTACTCAGGTAATTCATATTTTTTAACCTCCGTTATATGGTCGCTTAAAGATTCTTAACTAAAAAATCTCTTGCGTTTTTGTACATTATTTTTTCTACATCAGAGTTGTCAAGTCCCGCCTTTACAAGTCTTATAGCAACATCCTTGTAGCTTCTTACATCTTTTATTCCAATCGGCAGTCTTTCGACTCCGTCAAAGTCACCGCCAAGGCACACGCCGTCAGGTGACAGGTTAAAATAGTGCATTATGTGCTTTACATAATCGTTTATATCTGCGTTTTCCTCCGACAAATGCTCGCACGCCATACTGACTCCTACAACACCGCCGAGCCTTACTATTTCTCTGTAATGTCCGTCAGTGAGGTTACGCGTATGTATATGGACTGATTTAGAGTTTGAGTGCGTTGCAACTACGGGCTTGTTATATGTCTGTGCTATTTCAAGCACCTCATCAATTTGCCGTGTATTTGCGTGGGAAACATCGGGGATAATTCCCGTTTCAAAGCACTTTTTAACAACTTCCCTGCCAAACTCCGTGAGTCCCTCGTTATTATTGTGAGCACCGCCTATCGGGCAGGTATCCGCCCACACAAGAGTCACAAGTCTGACACCAAGAGAATGGAGGGCATCAAGTCTTTTAAGATCATAATCAAGTAGTTTTCCGCCCTCAACAGCAAACACCAGCGAAGATATTCCGTTTTTTTCGTTCTCTGTTATATCAGGACCGCTTTTTGCAAGTGCTACTCTGTAGCCCTCTTTTTGTGCGCTCTTGATTTCAGTCGATAGCCTTTTTGCGCTTTCAAGAAATGCGTCAAAGGCTTCGTTATTAGTATGTTTGTGTTCTGACCACACTGCAAGTACCTGCAGGAAGCTTTCGAACTCACTTAACTTTTCAAGACTTAAATGTCCCTGATTTTTCGCAAGTGAGCCGTCAATTTTTCTTAAATTATAGAGTGTATCGCAGTGAAGATCGCATATTCTGTTATTCATAAAAACCTTGCCTTATATTTTTATTCAAAGTGAAGCATCAGAATAAAAGGCATTTCTTATGTGATTGATGCTTATTGACGAAAGCTTTAATTCTTCGCCTGATTCGTACCTCTTATCAAGTGGCGGCACAATAACCTCTATCACATCGACACGCACACATCTGTCACGCATAAATTCCGCACTGCAGTTTTCAAGCATAAACCTGTTTGCCGCATCAACAATATTCGAGCGTTTTCGCCAACCTACCGCACTTGCCGGTCTGTGAACAAGTGTTTTTGCAGTAAGCGTTCTGCACTTCACTTCGACAAATACAATATATTCCCGGTCAAAGGCTATTATGTCTATTTCCTTATGTGAGGCGTAGTAGTTTGATGCAAGTATCTCATAGCCGTTTTTTACGAGGTATTCCCTTGCTATTCTCTCTCCCTGCCTGCCGAGTTCACGATTGTCAATGCTTTTCATTATCTAAAAACTTAAGGAAGCTTTTTCTGTGCTCAGGCGTGGGGCCTAGTCTCTTTACAAGCTCCATATGTTCCTTTGTGGGATAACCCTTATGCTTATCAAACTCATACTCTGGATACTGTATTGCCATATCCTCCATATAGCGATCACGGCTGACTTTCGCCAGAATGGA
>JAZSET010000116.1:0-4052 GCA_045531795.1 Eubacteriales bacterium
AGAGGAATACCTTTGACCATATGGTCAAAGGTATTCCTCTACGGGGATATTTATCTTTCGTAGTTTTCGCTTGACTTGCTGTTCTTGTTCTGATTGTTATTCTGGTTATTATTCTGGTTGTTCTGATTCTTGTTGTTGTTATTCTGATTGTTGTTCTGGTTGCTGTTCTTGTTCTGATTGTTATTCTGCATAATTTTAATCCTTTCTTAGCCTTTTTCGGCTAAACTGCCACATATTTGCGACTAATACCGGCAAATGACTTTGTCAGTTGCGAATTTAGTATTGACCGGTTTTCGTTTTTTATACTTATACATAATATCGTCTGAGGATTTTGAAATGAAAGAAAAATTTTTAACTGAAATAAACGAAAATTTAAAGATATATCAACTTAAAGACGGCCTTACATTTACAACAGACGCGTATCTTTTATATGCATATATGAAAAAACGCCCCAATTCGGTAGCAGTTGATTTCGGAAGCGGTACCGGTGTTATTTCTTTACTGTGTGCAGTGAAAAACAAGTACAAAACTATTTATGCTGCAGAAATTCAGAAAGATTTCTGCGATTTAATACAAGAAAATGTAGTGTACAATAAACTAGAAAATAAAGTAATACCTTGCCACTGTGATATTTCCGAAATTTCAGCTGATTATTTTGCCTCTCAGGTTGATGTAGTTTTTTCTAATCCGCCTTATATGAAAGACAATTCCGGAAAATCGAATTTATTTGATGAAAAAAATATAGCCCGTCACGAAATACACGGTACAATTTATGATTTTTGTGCGTCAGCCGGTAAAATTCTCAAGCACGGCGGTTATTTTTATGCAGTATACAGACCGGAAAGGCTATGCGAACTTTTGTGTGGCTTAAGAGATGCAAACATAGAGCCCAAACGAATCACTTTTGTCCACGCAAGGGAAAATCTTCCGCCGTCACTCGTGCTTTTAGAAGCAAAAAAAGGTGCAAATCCGTCAGTTTTTGTAACTAAACCGCTGATAATGTACAAAAACGGAACCGAATACACAGATGATTTAAAATATATATATGAAAACGGTGAATTCAATGAGCAGTATAAAAAATCCTGAAAAACTATACAGAAGTGAAAAGAATGCAATACTTCCGGGCGTTTTGTATCTTGTTGCCACTCCAATCGGCAATATGGCTGACCTGTCAGAACGTGCTATAAAAGTATTGTCAGAAGTCGATTTTATTGCAGCAGAGGATACGAGAAACACACCACTGTTGTTATCAAAGCTCGGAATTAAAAAAAGTATGGTAAGTTATTTCGAGCACAATAAAAGAGAGAGGGGAAGTGTAATCTGCGACAGATTACAGGCCGGTGAATCGTGTGCACTTGTAACCGATGCAGGCACTCCCGCTATAAGTGATCCGGGCGAAGATCTTGTCAGACTTTGCGTTGAAAAAGATATCTGTGTTACAAGCATTCCCGGAGCCTGTGCTGTGATCAATGCTCTGATATTGTCCGGTATGTTTACTGCAAGATTTGCTTTTGAGGGATTTTTATCTGCTAACAAAGCCGAAAGGCAAAAGAGACTCGATGAAGTAAAACTTGAGAACAGAACTCTGATTTTCTATGAAGCGCCTCACAAATTAAAGCAAACGCTCAGGGATATGCAAAAATATTTCGGTCCCACCCGCAAAATTGCACTTTGCCGCGAGCTTACTAAACTTAATGAGGAAATATTCAGAACTACGCTTGAAAATGCCTGTGAATTCTATGAAAACAATGAACCGAGAGGCGAATATGTTCTTGTAATTGAAAAGGCGAGCGACGAAGAGGTAAAATCAAATGCTTTTTATGCAGATATGAGCATAAAAGAGCATTTTGAGCATTATATTGACAAAGGACTCGACAAGAAAGATGCTATGAAAGCTGTAGCAAAGGACAGAAATATTTCAAAAAGCGATGTGTATAAAGAAATAAACACAAACTAAATATTATAAACAAAACCGTTCCGTAGGTCAGAAAGTAATCTGACGATACGAAACGGTTTAATTTTATTTACCTGAGCAAAGATCCAATGCAAAATTGCAAATCTTTTTAGTTGAGTCTTTGTGTGCTATGGCTAAAGCGTTGTTTTTCATAAGCTCAAGCTTACCTTTATTATTAAGCATTATATATATTATCTCTTCAATACCAAGAGTATTTGTAACCTGCATTGCACAACCGTTATTCAATAAAAATTCGGTGTTTCTCTCTTCTTGACCCGGAATCGGATTTACGATAACCATCGGCAGGCCTTTTGCAAGTGCCTCGGAAGTAGTAAGTCCTCCGGGTTTGCTTACAATCAGATCGGCGGCATCCATAAGTTCGTCTATATTATCAGTAAAGCCAAGATTTAAAACTGTTTTTGAAAACTCCATTTTATCTATTTTTTCTTTTGTGCGTTTATTGTTTCCGCAAACATTTATTACCTGGAAATCAGCGTCAATCTTGTCTATACTTTCAAGCGTTTTCCCGATATTGCCGTATCCCATACTGCCGCCCATTACGAGAATTGTAGTTTTATTTTCATCAAGAGTTAACTTTTTTCGGGCTTCTTGTTTTGAAATTTTATTCTCAAACCTGGGGTTAATTGGTATTCCGAAGGGAAGCACCTGGTTTTCATCAAATCCCTTTTGTAATGCCTGGTACATCAGTATTTTATCAGGTATTACAACGAAATCAAGTTCAACTCCGTCTTCCCAGTATGGGTGAAACGCAAAGTCGGTGAGAATACCTATTGATTTAGCTTTAAGGTCATAGTCATGCTTTAATATATCAATAAAAACTCCTGCAAACACATGAGTACAAATTATAACATCGGGATTATAGTTATCAACATATTTTTTTATTTTCAAGGCTGCCATACGTACAGTTAAAGCCGATGGAGAAATTTCAAGTTCGCTTTTTTTGCGTTTTTCTGCGAGTCTGTACGCACTTTTATATGCAAGCTTTGCTTTGCTGGACAAAAACAAATACCCTTTATCTACAGTCAGACCGAGAAAAGTGTTTATATATCTCAATGTATCTAAAATACGCACATCGCAACCGTTATCTGTAAGGTAGGCAGACATTGCTTTAGCTGTAGAATTATGACCTTGTCCTGCTGTAACAGACATAATCAGTACTCTCATATTAGCCTCCGGGGTTAATCAGTTTATAATTTATATTATACACCCTAACTATTAACAAATCAAGTAAATATATAAACTAAATTAAAAGTAGAGATAAACCGAATAATAATTCCTCATCTATAATAAAATGTACTATGCAGTCTAAAAAGACAATGTAAAGCGGAGGGATTATATGATAAATCATAAGTATTTACCCGAGGGGATTTTAATCAGATCGGAAGAAAACGCAGAATATTTAAGCTCGCTCACAATGCTTGAAAAAGCGATGGCTGACGGAATTATACTTGAAGCAATAGCTTCGAGATGTGACAATGACTACACCTTAAATGTCAACCTTGGCAATTATCTCGGGTATATGGAAAGGGAAGAGGTAATGCTTATGTCCGACGGTGAAAGTGTAAAGGATATTGCGATTATCACTCGTGTAGGCAAGCCGGTATGCTTCAAAATTACCGAAATACATAAAGAATCAAGCGGTGAAGTTGTAATCAAGCTAAGCAGACGCCTTGCACAGCTTGAATGTATGGAGAATAAATTGTCAAAGCTGAAAGCGGGCGATATTATACCTGCATCCGTCACTCATTTGGAGCAATTTGGTGCTTTCGTCGATATCGGTTGCGGAATAATTTCACTATTATCAATTGATTCAATTTCTGTTTCAAGGATCTCACATCCCAAAGATAGATTCAGTGTTGGCAACAAAATAAATTGCATAATAAAAAGCATAGATATAGAGGAGAACAGAATATATGTAAGTCACAAGGAACTGCTCGGTACCTGGGAAGAAAATGCTAAGGATTTTGAAATAGGTCAAACTGTGACCGGTGTTGTCAGAAGCATTGAAGATTACGGGATTTTTGTTGAATTGACTCCAAATCTCGCAGGACTTGCGGAATATAAAGATGGTATCGAG
>JAZSET010000007.1:0-3614 GCA_045531795.1 Eubacteriales bacterium
GGTGCGGATATATAAAAACAGGTGCGCCTTGCCGATTTGAAAGAGTCGCAAAATACAACAGACTTTTAAGGATAGAAGCAGGAATATAACAAAAAATGACGGCATTTCTGCCGTCATTTTTACATACCGCTTCTGTAACCAAGTATATGTATACCGCGCAAATCAGCATAATTGTAAGAATTAAGTCTTCGCATATAGACATCCCTTGTATGTGCACTCACAAAATAACGCCTGCCGAATACTGTGTATCTTATCCCCGTCAGGACAAGGGTATGGTAGTATTCGCCGTCTGAGTTTGCAAGTTGAATTATGTCACCAAGTTCGAGCCCGTCAAGTGTTCGCTCCTCAGCAAACGGACCCTCTCCGGTATTTGTTGTCATAAAGTTATAAAATGCGTTAGTTCCGCTCCAGGAGGGAGAACGGTTATCAATATTTATAAAGTACCAACCAATATCGGGAGTGTAGTTCATAACAGGCGCGCCTGCATACACACATTGCGAGGCAAAGTTTGTGCAGTCGCCTCCGATTCCGGCAAAATCAAAGTATTCGGGATTCCGGGACAGAGCCCACTGTTGAGCATAAGCTAAAACAGCGTCTCGGTTATATTCATATACCATAGATTGTCTCCTTGAAAAATTATGTACATTTGTTTGGTGGATTTAAAAAATCGGCTTTTACAATAATTATATCTCTGCCGATTCTCTCTATATTGCACCAGGGAATTTTAACTTCCTCTACTTTTCCGAAATTGAAGCATTTGCAGTCGGCAGGAACCGAGATAGATACAATTTGTCCGCAGGGGATATCAATATCTGCATTGCAGACAAAGCCGAGGCGTCTGCCGTCACATACATTGATTACTTCTTTTTGCTTTAATTCGTTAAATGATAAGAGCATGGAAGTCTCCTTTCGTGCTGTACTTATATTATTATATTCAAACTGTCTGAATTGTAACACAAAATCTGTCAAATAAAAAAGGCTGTGGTGTTCCACAGCCTTTATAATATTATTTTTTGTTTTTCTTTAAAATATCCTCTATTTCACGCATAAAGGTTTCAACATCCTTGAATTCTCTGTAAACAGAAGCAAAGCGAACATATGAAACGGCGTCAATATTTTTTAGCCTGTCCATAACCATAGAGCCGATAATGCTGACCGGAACTTCATTCTTAAGGGAATTACGAAGTTCGTTTTCAATATCGTTTACAATGCCCTCCATCTGCTCAACGCTGACCGGTCTCTTCTGACAAGCTCTCATAATGCCGTTTAACACTTTCATTCTGTCAAATGGCTCACGGCTTTCATTTTTCTTTATGACCATAAGGGGAATAGTCTCAATGACTTCATAGGTCGTGAATCTGCGAGAGCAGGCAAGACATTCACGGCGGCGTCTGATAGACGCACCCTCGTCAGCCGATCTTGAGTCGATAACCTTGCTTTCAAGGTGTCCGCATGCGGGACATTTCATAGGCGTTTACCTTTCCTTTATCAGTCTCTTGCTGTGAAATTTACAGAATACGAGTCAAGCTTGTTTCCAAGCACAACCTTAACATTATCACTGCCACCGTAAACATTGAGCTTGAATGTACGCTTTTCAGGTCTGCCCTCGTAATCCTTGTCGGGAGCAGAGATTGTAACAACAGTTTCGTCTGCCTTTGCTGAGCAGGTGATTACAGTTTTACAAGCTTCTGTGTTTTCATACTCGAGTGAAATCATATCATCTTCACGGAAGATGTATTCAGAGTCGCCCTCGGGATAAATATCAAGTTCAATGATGCTCTTGTCATAGTCACGGATACACTGATGTTCTGTGCCTGCGCAGGGGATAATAGCACCGCGCTTAACAAAGAGAGCACCGCCTGTATGCTCGGGGAATACTGCGGGGATAGTCTGGTTACCCTCGTAAATCTTGCCTGTCCAGTAGTCTTCCCATTTGCCCTCGGGAAGCTCTACAGTATCACCGTAAGCGCAAACCATAATAGAGGGACCAAACATATACTGTGTTACACAGTCAAATGTGGGTTCAAATTCCGGGAATGCGAGAGGCATAGGTCTGATCATAGGAAGTGCCTCGTCATGAGCCTCAAGAGCCGCGGAATAGATGTAAGGATAAAGTCTGTATCTGAGTCTGTCGTAGAACTTGAACATTTCGTATAAATGCTCGTCAGCATACCAAGGCTGAGTCATACCTGTCCATGAGTTGTAGTGAGCCCACGGTACGAAGAAACCGAAGTGGATACTTTCAGGCTTATACACATACATATCAATTGTTGAGTTGGATAAGCCTGTCATAGCAAGTGTTAAGAGCCAGCACATAGCACGGTGCTGACCGCCGTTGTCACCTGTGTTGAAAGCACTCCACTTCTGCGTGCCGATATAACCGCCGCAGTAGTGGTGCATAGGACGTGTACCTAATTTTTCTGCAGTACCCTCATAAACCTGCTTTGTGAGGAGTACCTGATTCAAGTTGTGCATATGAAGCTGAGGAACACCGTTGACATAAGTAAGTTCAGGATGGCATGTCCATACGTGGTCAGCCGGGTCAAGCTTAAAGCCGTCTATACCATACTCGGTCTGAATGCCAAGATGCTTGTACCAAGGTTCATACTGATTCTTGTCATCACCTCTGTAAACTCTTTCAGCTTCGTCAGTAAGGTCATAGCTTTCGCAGAACCAGAGGGAAGTGTGAATACCCTTTCTGCGAAGTGCAGCAACAAAGCTACCTGTAGTAGTACGGCTCTGATACCATTCGGGCATATGAAAACGCTCCATATTCCACTGAGTTTCAGTAGAGAAGTCATAGAACTCCGTCATCCAACCGGGCTCTAAGCTAAACATATCGACCGGTACTTTTTCGCCTCTGAAACGTTCAGCATCGTGCATAATTTCGAACTGATTTGTGTTAATAGGCGCAACATATGTAAGACCGTAAGCCCAGCCGGGAAGTACCATTGACTTTCCTGTAATCTTAGTGTAGCCTTTAAGGATTTCCTGATAGTTGCCATAGAAAATAAATACGTCGAGATGATCATCTTCACCGCAGGCAATTACCTTGTCATTATACTGCTCACATATATCAACAAAGTGTCTGGCATTTACATTTAAAAGCATACCCCACCCGCCGCTTGACATAAAGAACGGCACGGGGATTTCATTGTACTGATAGAAAGTCCAGTTCTGATAAGCTCTGCCGCGAAGTTCAAGTTTGTTGCTGGAGCCTTCGCCGAGACCGTAAAAACGCTCCTTGTCTCCGACTTCAACAGAAATACCG
Source organism: Eubacteriales bacterium (assembly GCA_045531795.1). Lineage (GTDB taxonomy): Bacteria > Bacillota > Clostridia > Oscillospirales > CAG-272 > UBA4717. The sequence goes on from JAZSET010000007.1 coordinate 3,272, forward strand.
AAGTGGTGACCGGGTTCATATAATCCGAGAGTCATATCCGGAATACCTGTACGCGGAGGAGCTGAACGGGAGTTAGGATTACCCTCAGCAACTGAGCTGTTAAGTTTATAGTCTTCAAACTTATCTAAAAGATATTTTGAAGAGTCTGCCCAGAATTTATTATCGTCATCAGGACGAAAATCAAATTTTAAAGTAAGGTCTCCTGCTTTTAAAACTCCGGTTTCAACATCGAATGTTGCACCGTCTGTTGCTTCTTCAGCATTGACCTTTACAATGCCGTATCTTTCGGTAAGAGATTGCTTGTTTGCATAAGCGGCATCGGTAATTCTGAATATGCCGTTTG
>JAZSET010000001.1:0-4538 GCA_045531795.1 Eubacteriales bacterium
CCACAGTATTTTTCAGACATATAATACTGATAAAGATATATGGCAGGATTTTCGCCGCATTTTTCCTCTACAATCTGACGATTATCAAGTAATGACTGAATTGCTGATTGAATTTTATCAGTAGTTATCTCTAAAAAACGTTTTGCGTTTTCAATAAGTTTATCAAGCGGCAGATATGTATGTCCGTTCTTGTCGGCATTATGTCTCAAAAGGTAAAGAATTGCACTTTTTATTCTGATTTCGCTGTCTTTTTCTATTCCGAGAGCCTTTGCAAGGCTATCACACTTTTCAAAGCCGATTCCGCTTATTTCTTCACACAGAATATACGGATTTTCCCGCAGGACATCAACAGATTTATGCTTGAAACGATTGAATATGCGAATTGACAGTGTTGCAGAAAGCTCACCTTTTGATGCGAGCATTATGTTTCTGACCCCAAACTGCTCTTTGAAATTATCAGAAATCTCTATGGCCTTTTTAAGTGTAATTCCCGGTATGTCTGTCAGCCATTCCGGGTGATTTTCAATAACATCAAAGCTTTCAGAGCCATATCTGCCCACTATTTTCTGCGCTGTTTTCGGACCGATTCCCTTTACCGCACGGTTTGACAAATATCTGAGAATGTTTGTTTCATCAGCAGGCAGAGCTCTGTCAAAATACTCAACCTGAAATTGACGGCCAAAGGTCTGGTGCTGTATCCATTTGCCGGCAAGCATAACTGTATCGCCCTCATTGACATAGGGCATTATTCCGACCGCAGTTATACAGTCACCCTTATTATCAAACAGGTCAAGTACCGTGTATGAGTTTTCATCATTTCTGAAAACTATTTGTTCAACCGTACCGCACAGTTCTTCAAGTTCCTTGTCGTCAAATTCAAACATTGTTACTATGTTCCTTTTTCTTATCTATAACCGTGTATTCTCTTATTACAAAGCTGTCAAGTGCAATCTTTTTTGCGAGAATTTTTTTAAGTTCAACTGCATCTTCACTGTCATCCTCAAAAATCTCAGCAGCAACCTTTACTGAGTGCCTGATATTTTTATCAAAGAATAAAAAGAATGCAAGCTGCCTTGATAATGTATAAAGTCCGTAAACTGCCAAAATTGCCAGCAAAATTTCAATAACGGTACTAATAATCATAGCTAAATCACCTCAGACGTTGAATTATCACTGTTAGTCTATGTAAATAGTACCGTTATTGTTATTATTTAAGTTTTGAAAGTTCAGTCACAAGATCTGTCTTTTCCCATAAAATATCATCTTCGCAGCGTCCGACGTGGCCGTAAGCAGCGAGTTTTTTATATATAGGACGTCTTAATTTGAATCTCTCAATAATTGCCGCAGGTCTTAGGTCAACAAGCTTTGTAACTGCCTCGGAAATTTTCGCTTCGTCAATTTTACTTGTGCCAAAGGTATCCACAAGTACAGATACAGGCTTTGCAACACCGATAGCATAAGCCAACTGAACTTCGCATTTATCAGCAAGTCCTGTTGCTACTATATTTTTTGCAATATAACGTGCAGCATAGGATGCACTTCTGTCAACCTTTGTCGGGTCTTTACCTGAGAATGCTCCTCCACCATGGCGTGAATATCCGCCATAAGTGTCAACAATTATCTTTCTTCCTGTAAGTCCGCTGTCGCCATTAGGACCGCCAATTACAAAACGGCCTGTGGGATTTACAAATATCTTTGTTTGTTCGTCCATAAGGTTTTCGGGAATAACCGTTTTGATTACATTTTTGATAATGTCATCGCGTATCTGCTCGAGAGTAACATTATCATCGTGCTGTGATGATACAACTACAGTATCAACTCTTACAGGCTTGTCATCTTCGTACTCAATTGTTACCTGTGTCTTGCCGTCAGGTCTGAGATAATTAAGAACACCTGTTTTACGAACCTCTGTAAGCTTTCTTGCAAGCTTATGCGCAAGAGAAATAGGAAGAGGCATAAGTTCAGGAGTTTCATTGCAGGCATAACCGAACATAAGTCCCTGGTCACCGGCGCCAATATTGTATTCATCTGCAGATTCGCCGTTCTTTGCTTCAAGAGACTTATCTACACCAAGAGCAATATCCGCAGACTGTGTATGTACAGAGTTTATAACAGCACAAGTGTCGCAGTCAAAGCCGTACTTTGCTCTGTCATAGCCAATTTCTCTGACAGTTTCACGTACTATTTCCTGATAATCAACAACTGCATTTGTTGTGATTTCTCCAAGTATCATTACAAGACCTGTTGTTGTGCAGGTTTCGCAGGCAACACGGGAGTTTGGATCCTGTTCAAGTATCGCATCAAGTACAGCATCTGAAATTCTGTCACAAATTTTATCCGGATGTCCCTCTGTTACCGATTCTGATGTAAAAAATTTTTTCATATAACTTCCTTTCTGTAGCATAGAAAAACGCCCCTGTTTTCCCAAGGGCGTAAGCATCATAGTACCTCTCATCTCTCGGGATTTGGCACCTTACAAATATGCAGGTTGCCGGGCTTCACAGGGCCAGTCCCTCCGCCACTCTTGATAAGAATAAATAAAGAGTAATTATCTTCTCTACTATAATAACACATTTTATTACAAATTGCAATAGTTTTCGAGCACTTTACAAATATTCGTAAAAACTTACTGTAGAAAGAAAAAAATTGAATATCTGTTTGTAAATTTTATTATATAATTGGTCAACTGATACCCTTATTTATGTAAAATTCCGGATACCCTTTTATAAATTACAAGGGATAACAGCGAGCATACCACACCTTTTAATAAGTTAAATGGCGCTACTGCAAAAACAATCATTGTTTTAAGGTCATTAACAAGAAAATTTACTTTACTTGCCATTTCAACTATATTTTCCAGCGGTAAATGATATAGCTTTGAGAATGTAGGTACAAGGACAAAATAGTTAAGAAGTCCTCCTATTATTGCAATAGAAATTGTACCTGTTACCATTCCGATAATTGCACCTGTTAAATTCTTGCGGTATTTATATATCAGCGACGCAGGTAATACAAAAGCACACCCTGTCACAAAATTTGCAAATTCACCCACGTATGCTGTGGTAGTTGAGTTTAAAAGAATATTAATGAGATTTTTAAGTAGTTCAATTATAACTCCCGCGGCAGGGCCAAGAGCAAATGAGCCCATAAGTATCACGGATTCCGACAAATCAAGCTTATAAAATCCGGGCGCAAACCAAAGCGGTATTTCAAATAGCATTATTATTGAACTTATTGCAGCAAGAACTGCTATCTTAATTATGTATTTAAGCGTTTTATTGTTATCAATAGTACTCATATTATGTTATCTCCTGTTGTACATAGAGTAATTTAGTAGGAGAGTAATAAACAAAAATGCCCTGCGTGACACCGCAGAGCAAAACGGTATCCTCTCTCATCCGGACTTTACCGTCGGCAAAGGAATTTCACCTTTTCGGCACTTTCGTGTTAGTGGGCTATACCACCGGTATGGAATTTCACCAATCCTCGAAGATAATCCTATGCAGGGCTGAATAATCAGCCCTGCACAAGCATCTTTTAATATTGTTTGAATCTTGCCACTGTGAGATTGAGCAAAGCTCAAGCTCATTCAGTGAAAAAGCTTCGCTTTTTCGCTATTATTCAGCGATTTCAGTAACAACGCCTGAACCAACTGTTCTACCGCCTTCACGGATAGCGAAACGGAGACCCTTTTCAATAGCGATAGGTGTGATGAGCTCAACGTTCATGATAACGTTATCGCCAGGACGGCACATGTCTGTGCCTTCGGGAAGGTTGATTACACCAGTAACGTCAGTTGTTCTGAAGTAGAACTGAGGTCTGTAACCTGTGAAGAAAGGCTTCTGACGTCCGCCTTCCTTTTCAGTAAGAACGTAAACCTGACCTGCGAACTTTGTGTAAGGCTTGATTGAGCCGGGCTTACAAAGAACCTGACCTCTTTCAATACCCTTCTTATCAATACCACGGAGAAGCGCACCGATGTTATCGCCTGCTTCAGCTTCGTCCATGAGCTTGTGGAACATTTCGATACCTGTGATAACAGTTGTCTTTGTTTCTTCTGTAAGACCAACGATTTCAACTGTATCAGACATCTTGAGCTGACCACGTTCTACACGACCTGTAGCAACTGTACCACGGCCGGAGATTGAGAATACGTCCTCGACAGGCATAAGGAAGGGCTGGTCGCCCTTTCTGTCGGGAGTAGGAATGTATGCGTCAACCTGATCCATGAGTTCAAGGATAGGTGCGTATACTGCATCTGAAGGATCTGTGCTTTCAGAAAGGAGAGCTTCACGAGCAGAACCCTTAACGATCGGAATATCGTCGCCCGGGAAGTCATACTGTGAAAGAAGGTCTCTGATTTCCATTTCAACGAGCTCGAGAAGTTCGGGGTCGTCAACGATGTCGCACTTGTTCATGAATACAACCATTGCGGGAACGCCAACCTGACGAGCAAGAAGAACGTGTTCACGTGTCTGCTGGAGAGGTCCGTCTGTACCTGCAACAACGAGGATAGCGCCGTCCATCTGAGCTGCACC
>JAZSET010000167.1:0-4624 GCA_045531795.1 Eubacteriales bacterium
GCTCGCCTGCGGGCGAAGCGGTGGTGCGGGAAAACCTGCCACCGGCAGCTTTTCTGACACGCACCCTTCAAATCCTTTCATTGATTCAATTAAAATCAAAAAAAGGACGCTTTGCGTCCCTTTTTGATTTTGGTCGGAATGACAGGATTTGAACCTGCGACATCTTGGTCCCAAACCAAGCGCGCTACCAACTGCGCTACATCCCGTTGACCGACATTTATTATACCAAATGATTATTGGTATGTCAATATATATAGATAAAATTTTATTAAAATCCACGAAAAAAGCACTTGGGATTCCAAGAGCTTTTTATCTTTTTGTAAATTCTTCACCGTTTATCAGGTAATCTATCGAAACATTAAAATACCAGGACAGTTTATTCAGCAAATCAAGGCTTGGCTCTCTCTTGCCGTTTTCGTAATGGGAAAGAGCCTCACGGGAAATATTTAAATCCATAGCAACTTTCAATTGATTTAAATTGCGCTCTTTTCTGATTCGTTTTAATCCTTTCATATGATTCCCTCTCCCGACTTGATAGTAATAATTGATTACAAATATTATAGTACATTATAAAACATTTTGCAAGGTGGGGTTTTGTGAACTCAACCGGAGTATTTGTGCAGAATCATCTTGACAAAGCTATGCGTTAGGTGTACAATGATGAAAAGTATTTTAAACAAAATAAGCAGGTAATTATGGGAAAGAATACGAAAATCAAATCAATACTTATGACTGTTTTCGGAGCTATGTTGACAGGCTTTGCAATAGGTGTATTTCTCACTCCCAATAAAATTGTAGGCGGAGGGGTTTCGGGTATCGGTACAATACTTTATCACACATTGGGTGTGCCGCCCGGAGTAAGTTTTTTTGTAATAAATATATTATTTTTGCTTGTGGGACTTTTTGTTCTTGGACGTGAGTTTGTTCTGAAAACTTTATTTGGTGCGGGACTGTTATCTGTCTTTGTACAGATATTTTCGTACATTCCTTTTTACACCGACAACACGATGATTCCTACCATATTCGGCGGTATACTTTACGGCCTCGGTATCGGTATGAGCTTTGCGGCAGGTGCTTCAACAGGCGGTACGGATATTCTCGGAAGAATAATACAGTCTAAGTTTAAAACTGTTCCGATTGGTAAGCTTTTACTTGCCTGCGACGGCATTATTATTCTTGTGTCGCTCATCATATTCAGGAATCTTGAGCTGACTTTATTCGGAATAATAACACTGTTCTTATCAAGCTTTTCGGTTGACTTTGTTATTGACAAGCTCAATGTGTCGAGAATTGCATTTGTTATAACAAAAAAGGGTGTGGATATATCCGATTTTCTTGTATCCACCTCGCCGAGAGGGGTAACGCTTATTGATGTTATCGGCGCATACACCCACGAAGAAAAAAAGATGCTTTTCTGTGCTCTTAAAGAGTCGGAAACTGCCGTTTTCCAGCAGAAAATACTCGACATAGACCCGACGGCATTTATTGTATTCTCGGAATCTCAGCGCATAAAGGGTAACGGATTTTATCTGTACAAATAGTGCGTATAAGCACAGAAAATTACTCATACATTGACTTTTGAGTAAATATGTGATAGATATATTGACTTTTGAGTAAATATGTGATAGAATAGTAGCGGATTTGGAAGTCCTTATCCGCTACTACTTTTTAATTTCAAGGAGAATTGTTATGAATTACGGATTGCAGCTTTTCAGTTTAAGAGATATAACAGAAGAAAGTTTCGAAGAGGCACTCAAATTGACAGCGACTCTCGGATATGAGTATATTGAGTCTGCAGGCTTCTATGGTCACAGTGCAGAGCAGGTGAAGGAGTGGCTTGATAAGTATAATCTTAAAATTTCGGGCACCCATTCCCAGTTCGAAGAGCTCGAAGAGGATTTTGAGGCTACTGTCAAGTATCACAAGACGATAGGCAACACAAGATACATCATTCCATATGTAGAGACAGGCGACAGGGAAGCACTTGATGCGGCTGTTCTGAAGTTCAACAAGTATCAGCCTATGCTTGCAGAACACGGAATTGAACTCGGTTTCCACAACCACCACAAGGAGTTCGTTCTCAATTCAAATGCAATTATCCCCAACCTCTATTTCAGGGAAAAGACAAATATCAAGTTTGAAATTGATACATTCTGGGCGTTTGTCTCAGGCAGAAATCCTGTTGAGGTTCTCGAAGAATACAGAGAAAGACTTATAGGCTGTATTCACATAAAAGACGGTGATACATATCCCGAAGTACACGGCCGTTCTCTCGGTGAAGGCTCTGCACCGATCAGAGATATTATGAGAAAAGCAAGAGATATGGGACTTCTTATGGTAGTTGAAAGTGAGGGACTTGACCCGACGGGACCCAAAGAAGTAGGTCGTTGTGCAGAATTCCTGAAGAACGTAAAACTTTAATTCTTTTTAGCCCCCGAGTATTTCGGGGGCTATCCTTGCGTAATTCCGTACTATCTTAAAATATGTAAAAAGGGAAAAACTAAGGTGAAGGACAATTATAACAACCCAAACAGACCGAGAGTGGTCTGGAAGGGTGACAAATGTGTAATTTATAAGCCCGAAGCTCAAAACAATTCCTTGCAAAACACAACTGTACCGAGGCAGGGAAGCAGAGAGAAAAAATCTGCAACAACTGCGATAGTGCAAAGACCGGCAAAGCAGACGGCAAGACCTGTCAGTGCCACTCGCTCCGTTCAGGCAAAATCGTCTGTACTGACCGATTTTCTGACAGGGCTAAAAAATAAGAGCAGTTTCCTTTCTGCAATACTTGTAATTGCAGCACTTTCTGTTATAGTGGCAATAGCGGTGACTACGCTTATTCCAAGGAATGTTGACGAGGTTGACAGTGAAGCAGAAACAGAAACAAATGAGGCTACCGAAACAGAAATACAACCAACTGTAACAGAAAATGAAGTGATTTTACCCGATAGCGGTGAGTATGTTGTCTGCATTGACCCCGGTCACGGATTTGATGATGTCGGCACTTCAAATGATGCGCTTGGTGTATATGAGCACGAGGTTGTCCTTGCGGTAGGGCTTAAGCTTCGTGAAAAGCTTGAAGCGGCAGGCGTTAAGGTTTATATGACTCACGATACAAACGAAAATCCTGCAAATGCTCCGAAACCGTACCTCTTTGGTATGACGAAGCGCAACGGCTTTGCGAATACCATAAGCGGAGTTGACCTCTTTATCTCAATCCATGTGGACGCGTACTTTGAAGACGCGAGAGTACACGGTCCGAGAGTTTATCATATGGACACCGATACGGCGGGCGGAAATGTTGCAGAGAATATATCACTTGAACTTGACGAGTTTGCAAAGGATACCGAGGTTCAGGTCAAGCCGATGCACGGAATGAACTCCTATCAGGTACTGAGGGATTCGGATATGCCTGCGGTGCTTGTTGAGACAGGCTTTTTGTCGAACGAAAGTGAGGCTAAGGCGATGCTGACAGATGAGTGGCGTGACAGTATGGCGCAGGCTTTGGCAGACGCAATAGTAACTTCTTTTGAAAATAAGGTAATATGAAAAAAGCACTTGCGAAAGCAATTTCTTTTTTGTAAGAAAACGTATATTTTAATAGAATTTCAAAAGGGGATTAAAATCTATAATACTGATACTTATTTATTTGGCAAAGGTAGTTCATTATACATGGCAATAAATAGTCTTGATAAAAGTTTCTTATCATCAACATCATCTACTAATAACATTTCCTTTGCACCATCGTAAGGTAATTCGTAGGTTGTATTCGGCAGAAGTGCAACAGCGGATTTGACAGGTTTTACAAGCAATCTGTCATCATAAATTCCACCAACAATTTTTCCGCGATAATAGATAATATATTCTCCCATCATTGGTTTATATGTTACTTCGTCCAATTCTGATAATTGCTCTGATATGAAAACTAAATACTCTTTCCTTGAAGGCATAATATACCTCACCTGTTCTCATTTATAGTTTAATACAATATCATAAATTATTTGTGTTTTGTTTTGCAGTATTAATAGAAGAAATGAGCATTTTGCGAATAACTCCGCAACTATGTATACAGGCTGAAATGTCAGGCAATATTTCTGCCTTACGCATAAGCTCAAGCCAATATTCGGTTTCATAGCATTCCTTTAAAGATATTTGGAGTTTTGATATAAAGTCGGGTTTGCTATGTGCATATTTTGCTTCTCTGATATTAGCGCCTATACTTGTGGCACTTCTTTCCAATTGGTTAGTAATGGAATAATGGCCTTTAATTCCATCACACAATTTTAATATTTCTACTGCAAAATCCATAGATAAATCTGCCAATTTATTTTCTGCCATTAAAAATACCTCTTTATGACATTATATCACAAATTTAAAATTATACAATAATGAAATCGTGCGAAGCACGATGAAATCCAAACAAGTTTGGAAGAAATGCTCGCTATGCTCGGATGAAATTAAATCCGTCTTTATAACCCGACGAAGTCGAATTTCATCACGAAGTGATTTCATCTGCACAGCAGATTTATTCCGTCACAGGACGGATTTAGTTGAAAATACGGTAGATTTTTTATCAAAATCTACCGTATTTTCTGGTGACCCGACGGAGAGTCGAACTCCGGAC
>JAZSET010000045.1:0-8176 GCA_045531795.1 Eubacteriales bacterium
CGGCAGTAGCAATAAAAGGCATTTTATATATACGCAGCAAGAACGCAAAAAAGTTCAGAAAAGGTATTGAATACGGCTCGGCTCGTTGGGGTACGGCAGAAGATATTAAGCCGTTTATAGACAGTAATTTTTTCAATAACATTTTGCTGACAAATACGGAACGGCTCACAATGAATAACCGACCTAAAAACCCGAAGCACGCACGAAACAAGAATGTAATTTGTATCGGCGGCAGCGGCAGCGGTAAAACAAGGTTTTTTATAAAGCCTCAAATTTTACAATGCTTTCCGGGTACAAACGGCAAAACGGATTTTCCCGTGAGCTATGTTGTAACCGATCCGAAAGGCACCGTAATAATCGAGTGCGGAAAACTGCTTGAACGGGCCGGATATTCTATTAAGTCGCTCAATACTATCAACTTCAAAAAGTCAATGAAATATAACCCCTTTTCATATATCCGAAGCGAAAAAGATATTTTGAAGCTGGTAAATACCCTTATTGCCAATACCAAAGGCGAGGGCGAAAAATCCGGCGAAGATTTTTGGGTAAAGGCCGAAAGGCTTTTGTATCAGGCATATATCGGATATATCTGGTACGAAGCACCCGAAGAAGAAAAAAACTTTATAACGCTTCTTGATATGATAAATGCCAGCGAAGCCCGTGAGGACGACGAAAATTTCAAAAGTGCCGTTGATTTGCTGTTTGAACGTTTAGAAGAAAAGGACGCTGAACATTTTGCTGTAAAGCAGTATAAAAAATACAAGCTGGCAGCAGGAAAAACAGCAAAGTCAATCCTTATTTCCTGTGGTGCAAGACTTGCACCCTTTGACATTAAGGAGCTCAGGGACTTAATGGAATATGACGAATTGGAGCTTGACACTTTGGGAGATAAAAAGTCTGCATTGTTTGTAATTATTTCGGACACAGACGACACTTTCAATTTCGTTGTCGCTATGATGTATTCCCAGCTTTTTAACCTTTTGTGTGATAAGGCTGACGATAAATACGGCGGCAGGCTTCCCATTCACGTCAGATGTTTACTTGACGAGTTCGCAAACATTGGTAAAATACCAAACTTTGAAAAGCTGATAGCAACAATACGAAGCCGTGAGATTTCGGCATGTGTAGTGTTGCAGGCTCAAAGTCAGCTAAAAGCCATTTACAAGGACAGCGCCGATACAATTATCGGTAATGCAGACTGTACGCTGTTCTTGGGGGGAAAAGAAAAAAGCACGCTGAAAGAGATTTCTGAAACGCTGGGTAAAGAGACGATTGATTTATACAATACATCAGAAACCCGAAGCAATCAGAACTCTTACGGCTTGAATTATCAAAAGCTCGGAAAGGAGTTGATGAGTCAAGACGAATTGGCGGTAATGGACGGCGGAAAATGTATTTTACAGCTTCGCGGTGTTCGGCCTTTTCTTTCAGATAAGTACGATATAACAAAGCACCCGAACTATAAATATACCTCCGACGCCAAAAAGGAAAATGCGTTTGATATTGAAAAATATATGAAACGCAAACAGCGGAGGGCAAAAATCAAACCTGATGAAGCCTTTGAGCTCTACAAGGTAGATATGCCCGAAGAAAAACAAGAATCGGTTGAGAATTAAAAGGAGGATTTATTTATGGCATTTTTTCAACAGGCAATCACAGTATTGCAGACACTTGTAATTGCACTCGGAGCCGGTCTGTGTGTATGGGGCGGCATAAATCTTATGGAGGGTTACGGAAACGATAACCCCGGTGCAAAATCACAGGGTATCAAGCAGCTTATGGCGGGCGGCGGCGTCGTAGTTATTGGTACAACCCTTGTACCCTTGCTGTCAGGACTGTTTTAATAGTTGGATAGCATTTTTGATAAAATCACGCAGGCGATAAATGATTTTCTAATCTCTCTTATTGAGGGTAGTTTATCGACTATGTTCAACGACGTGAATCAAAAAGTCGGGACAATAGCAACGGAGGTTGGCAAGACGCCGCAGCAATGGAACAGCAGTGTCTTTTCAATTATCGAAAACCTTTCAAACTCTGTTATTGTCCCGATTGCGGGGCTTATTATTACCTTTGTCTTATGCTATGAGCTAATCAGTATGATTATAGACAAAAACAATATGCACGACGTTGATACGTTTATGTTCTTCAAATACTTTTTCAAGGCGTGTGTTGCTGTACTTATTGTCAGCAACACATTTAACCTTATTATGGCGGTATTTGATGTCGGACAGCATATTGTTTCAAACAGCGCCGGAGTTATTGCGGGAAATACAAATATTAACATTTCCTCTACTCTTACGAACTTACGGCCAACACTTGAAGCAATGGGAACGGGCGAACTGTTCTTACTTATGCTGGAAACTGCCCTCGTCAGCCTGTGTATGAAAATTCTGTCTGTATGTATCACCGTCGTTATATTCGGCAGAATGATTGAAATTTATTTATATAGCTCTGTCGGAGCTATCCCGTTTGCGACAATGGCAAATCGTGAATGGGGCCAAGTCGGAAGCAACTATTTGAGGGGGCTTGTTGCTCTCGCATTTCAGGGCTTCTTTATTATGGTATGCGTTGGAATATATGCGGCACTTGTCAATAGCTTTACGGCAACAAGTGATATTCATTCAACCATATTTTCTATTGCGGCATATACCGTTGTACTTTGCTTTACTCTCTTTAAGACAGGAAGCATATCAAAATCAATATTTAATGCTCATTAAGGAAAGGAGGATTTTTAACAATGCCTTATGTACCCGTACCGAAAGACCTAACTACGATAAAATCAAAGGTTGCGTTTAACCTTACGAAACGGCAGCTTATATGCTTTTCACTTGCGGCAGTAGCCGGTGTCGGAGTTTACTTTCTCACAAGAAATGTTCTCGGCACCAGCGGCGCGTGTATGCTCTTAATTGTAGCAGCGCTTCCGTTCTTCCTGTTTGCTATGTATGAGAAAAACGGGCAGCCGCTTGAAAAGGTATTGAAGCAGTATATAAACGCACGATTTATAAGGCCGAAAGTCAGACCGTACCGAACGGAAAATATATATTCGGCTATGATGAAACAAAGTATTTTAGATAAGGAGGTAGAAAAGATTGCAGGACGCAAAGACAAAATCAAAAAAGCAAAAACGAAAAATTCCGGCAGATAAACCACTTTCCCGAAGCCAGAAAAAGCAGATTGCGGAAGCTGTGAAAAAAGCGAAAATGCAAGGCAAGATTGCTATGAGCGCGCAACAGACAATTTGCTATAAGGCAATGTACCCGGACGGTGTTTGTCGTGTTACGGATAAGTTTTTCACAAAGACATTGCAATTCTTTGACATAAATTATCAGCTTGCAAGGAACGAGGACAAAAACGAAATTTTTGAAAATTACTGCGATTTCCTTAATTATTTCGACCATTCAATTTCCGTTCAGCTTTCTTTCCTCAATCAGAATGTAGATATGGAAGAATATCAGAAAATGATTGAGATACCTAAACAGGAGGACGAATTTGACGCTATCCGTACAGAGTATATGCAGATGTTGAAAGAACAGATTGCAAAAGGCAATAACGGACTTATCAAGCGCAAGTTTATCACCTTTGGTATTGAAGCAGACGACATTAAGGCTGCAAAGCAAAAGCTGGAACGTATTGAAGCGGATATTTTGGGAAATTTCAAAGCGCTCGGAGTTTCCGCAAAACCTCTTTCCGGGCTGGAACGTTTGGAGCTTCTTCACGGCTCTTTCAATGAGGGCACAAATGAGAAATTCCGCTTTAATTGGGATTTGGTGCATAAGACGGGACTTTCTACAAAGGACTTTATTGCGCCGACTTCCTTTGATTTCAGAGACAGCAGAACGTTTAAGTGCGGCAGCAATTTAGGACAGGTTTCTTTTGTTCAGATAATTGCGCCGGAGCTTACCGACAGTATGTTAAAGGATTTTCTTGACCTCGATACACCGATTGCGGTAAATCTTCACATCAAGAGTATAGACCAGTCGGAAGCTATCAAAATGGTAAAGCGTAAGATTACCGACCTCGACAAAATGAAGATTGAGGAACAGAAAAAAGCAGTACGCAGCGGTTACGATATGGATATTATTCCGTCAGACCTTGCTACATTCGGTGTTGACGCTAAAAACCTTTTGGAGCAGTTACAGGGCCGTAATGAAAGAATGTTTTTAATTACTGTACTTGTTATGAATACTGCAAAAAACAAAAGGGCTCTTGCTAATGCTGTATTTGCAGCACAGGGTATTGCACAGAAATATAACTGTGCATTAAAACCTCTTGATTTTCAGCAGGAACAGGGCTTAATGTCCTCTGTTCCCATTGGTATAAATCAGATTGAAATTCAAAGAGGTATGACAACATCATCAACGGCAATTTTTGTTCCGTTTACCACGCAGGAGCTTTTTCAGACAGGAAACGAAGCTCTCTATTATGGGCTTAATGCTCTTTCAAATAATATGATAATGGTTGACCGAAAGAAGCTCAAAAATCCAAACGGGCTTATACTCGGCACACCGGGCTGTCTTGCCTATGATACCGAACTTATTTTGAAAGACGGTGTTATAGAGAAAATAGGCAGCCTTTTTGATAAGGGCGTTAAGGAGATTGACACATATTCCTATGACGAGGTACAGAAAAAGTTAGTACATTCAAAGGCGAAAGATATTCGCATTGAAAAGCAGACTGACGAACTATACAAGATTGATTTTTCAGACGGGACTTCTGTTTCTCTCACCGATACACACCTTTTGCTGTGTGCTGATGAAAACTATGTTGCAGCAGCAGAGATAAAAACGGGTGCTGTTCTTTATGGCGGAAACACCGTAACAAAGGTTGAGCTTGTAAAGCTGGAGGAAAAAATCAATGTTTATGATATGACCGTTCCAAAGTATTATAACTTTCTTTTGGCAAACGGTGTTGTTGTTCATAACAGCGGTAAATCTTTCAGCGCAAAGCGTGAGATTACAAACTGCTTTTTAGTTACGCATGATGATATTATCATCTGCGATCCGGAAGCAGAATATTATCCGCTTGTATCAAAGTTAAACGGACAGGTAATTAAGATTGCGCCAAACTCTCGTAATTACATCAATCCTATGGATATAAACCTTAACTACTCGGAGGAAGAAAACCCTGTAATGTTAAAGTCGGATTTCATTCTTTCCCTCTGTGAGCTTATAGTCGGCGGCAAGAACGGATTGGAGCCGATTGAAAAAAGTGTAATTGACAAAGCGGTACGAAATGTTTACAGACCGTACTTACTTAACCCGGAGCCTTCCAATATGCCTATTTTGGAAGATTTATTCAATGAGCTTAATTCAATGCCGGAGCTTGAAGCAAAGCGTATTGCCTCTGCATTGGAGCTGTATGTTCACGGCTCATTAAATGTATTCAATCACCGTACCAACGTTGATATGAATAACAGGCTGATATGTTTTGATATTAAAGAGCTCGGAAAGCAGCTTAAAAAAATCGGTATGCTTATTGTTCAAGACCAAGTATGGAATCGTGTAACATTAAATCGTGCGGAGCATAAATCCACAAGGTATTATATAGACGAATTTCACTTGCTTTTGAAAGAGGAACAGACAGCGGCATACTCTATTGAGATTTGGAAACGCTTTCGTAAATGGGGCGGTATTCCGACAGGTATAACGCAGAATGTCAAAGACCTTTTATCTTCCCGTGAGATTGAAAACATCTTTGAAAACTCTGATTTTATCTATATGCTCAATCAGGCAGGCGGAGACCGTGAAATACTTGCAAAGCAGCTTGGAATTTCAGCAAATCAGCTTTCCTATGTAACACAGAGTAACGAGGGCGAAGGCCTCTTGTTCTATGGTAATGTTATCATTCCATTTGTTGACCGTTTCCCGAAACATCTTGAGCTTTATAAATATATGACAACTAAGCCTGAGGAAGTGGCGACAAATGAGTAAGCAGCTAACACATTTAAGTTTATTTTCCGGGATTGGCGGTATTGATATTGCAGCAGAAGCAGCGGGATTTGAAACAGTCTGCCAATGTGAATGGGCGGATTTCCCGACATCAATTTTAGAAAAGCGGTGGCCGAACGTGCCCCGCTTTCGTGATATTACAACTCTTAACAAGGAGGTGTTCTATGAAAAAACAGGACGAAAAACAGTTACACTCATCAGCGGCGGATTTCCCTGTCAGCCATTCTCAACAGCCGGAGCACAGAAAGGTTTTACCGATATTCGTTACCTCTGGCCTGAAATGGCAAGAGTTATTTCCGAACTGCACCCCTCTTGGGTGCTTGGGGAGAATGTTGCCGGCTTTATCGGTATGGGGCTCGACAAAACGGTTTTTGACTTGGAACGCGAAGGATACGCTGTTCAAACATACGTATATCCAGCTTGTGGCGTCGGCGCGTGGCATGAGCGCGCAAGAACTTTTATCGTCGCGGTTGATGTTTCCCACGCCCCTTGCCTCCGACAATACCAACAACAAGAAAGATGCAATGCGGCTGGACGTGTTTCTGTCGGAAAACGGGATATTCAGAAAGAGAAATCCCAACGGGAAAATTTGGAGCCTTCCTCTGTCGGCAGCGGTATTTTACTTAACCCCGATAGCATCGGACGGGCTGCGCTCGAATTTCAAACCGGAGATTTTAATGCAGGCTCGCAAGTCGGCAAACTTGGCGACACAGATAGTACAACAGGAAATGCCGACGAGCGACAAATCAGCACTCAATCCCGATTGGGTGGAATGGTTAATGGGTTTCCCTTATGGCTGGACGGACATACATTGTGGCAACGAGAGCCTCCGGGCGTTCCCCGTGTAACAGAGAGAACGGACGGCAGAGCTCCGAGATTAAAAAGTCTTGGTAATGCAGTTTGTCCTCCGCAGGTGTACCCCATATTAAAATGTATTGCAGATATTGAGCTATGCGCTTGTAATGACAGATGTGTTTTTGATTTACAGCAGTAGCAGTAGTATTGTGGTAATGTGTGTAAACTCAAAGAGTTTTCCATATTTCCATAATAAAAAACGGCGTGGGATTTGTGTGTAAACTTGCAAAAAAGTTTTCCATAACTTCCACGCTTTTAATATATAAAATTGAGGTGAAAACTTTGCGAAATGAAGAATTATACAATAACAGCGGGTGTGTTGACAAAACAGCTTATGAAGCACTTAAAAACATTCGCCGTGAGGAACGCAGAGCCCTTATTAACCTTTTGAAGCTGACAGCAGAAAATCACGGTTACGAAATTACTAACCGTATTGAACTTCGGGAAATCAAGGAGGTTGACGTTTAATGAAAATCGACCACGGCGATTATGATGTGTATAACAATTCACGAATTATACACGGAACGAATATTGAAATAGACTACAGCGTTTATTATAAGCGTGATTGTGATATTTCCGACCTTATTCAAATGTCTGCAAAAGAAGTTGAGAGGTTTCGCAACAAAAGTATAGCGAATGAAAATAAAGCATACGAAAAAGTGTTGCAGGCTCTTTCGGAATGGGAAAAGGAAGCACTTATTACCCAAAGGCATAACCGGGCGCTTAACTATCTTAATACACCTCCCATTGAGCACACAAGCAATAAATGGGTGGACGCAAAGTATGACTATAAAGAGCGCAGTAATATGGTTTACTTTATGCAGTACAGAATTTATAAAAGGCAAGCCAGACACGGAATGTTGAAATGGGACGTGTCTTGGACTGTTCGTACACAGAGAGCACCGGGCCAAGCTGCTTTGGTTCTCGGAAATCAAGAGAAAACATATTCAAGTCAGGAAGCGGCTGAAAAGTATATCCAAAACAGAATTGCAGAATACGACCACTTGTTTACAGAAATATCGCCTGTTATCCCTGATATTTATAAATATAATTTCAGCGTAAATGGTGTATTGCTACCGGGATATACAACAGTTTCAATGCAGAAAGCCATTGACGAGAAAAAGCCCTCTATCAAAGGTCAGCTAAACGAGCTTAAAGGTCAGACAAAAAACAATTCAAAGACGGAGCCGGCAAAAAAGAAATCTGCTCCCGAACTTGAATAGGCGGTGAGACCTATGCAGACACAGACAGTACCAATATACAAATTAAAAATCGAGTATGATGATGTTCCGCCAAACCCACGAACAGACTATGACACATTTGGTAAAATCGTTTGCTGGCATAGCAGGCATAAATTGGGTGATGAGCATGGT
>JAZSET010000053.1:0-5803 GCA_045531795.1 Eubacteriales bacterium
TGAGTATTATTATCGCCATGATTTGGCAGGCAATCGGTTATTATATGGTAATGTATATGTCATCAATGTCGGCAATTCCCGAAAGTATGTACGAAAGCGCGGGACTTGACGGTGCAAACCGATTTGTACAGTTTTTCCAGGTAACAATTCCGCTTATCTGGACAAATATTAGAACAACGCTGACTTTCTTTATCATATCTACAATAAATATGGCATTCCTTTTTGTAAAGGCTATGACCTCAGGCGGACCGAACGGCGCATCTGAAGTAGTCCTTTCATTTATGTACGGACAAAAGGATGCCGGTCTTTACGGCTACAGCATGGCGGCAGGAGTTATTATATTCCTGTTCTCGTTTGCGCTTTCGGCACTGGTAAACAAAGTCACAGACCGTGATGTACTTGAATATTAAGGAGGTGCAATAATGAATAAAACAAGTAAGTCTGCAACAGACAAGCTTTACAAGGCATTTATTTATGTTTGCCTTATAACACTTGCTATAATAATTATTGTACCTGTTGCATGGGTATTTATAGCCTCATTCAAGGATAACTCGCAGTTTTACGGTAATCCCTGGACTATGCCGAACAGCCTTAACTTTGATAACTTTATAAACGCCTGGAACAAGGCAGGAATGGGCGAATATATGCTCAATTCTGTTACAGTAACTGCACTTGCACTTGTGCTGTTGCTTGTAATGGCACTTCCTGCATCATATGTTCTTGCACGATTCAAATTCAAAGGATCTAGGTTTTTAAACAGCGCGTTTATGGCAGGTCTGTTTATAAATGTAAACTACATAGTAGTACCGATATTCCTTATGCTTCGTGACGGAGATCTGCTACTTAAAAAAGTGTTTGGTCAGGGCTTTTTGCTCAACAATATATTCATACTTGCTCTTGTATATGCGTCAACGGCACTTCCGTTCACGATATATCTTTTGTCAAGTTACTTTGCGACACTTCCTCACGATTTTGAGGAAGCGGCATCCATTGACGGTGCAGGCTACTTTACCACTATGGTAAAGATTATATTCCCAATGGCAAGACCGTCGATTATTACAGTAATACTTTTTAACTTCCTGTCATTCTGGAATGAGTATATTATCTCTATGACTCTGCTTTCGGGTTACGGCGTATCAAAGACTTTGCCCGTTGGACTTATGAATCTTATGCAGGGTCAGCAGGCAAAGGCAGAGTATGGCATAATGTACGCAGGACTTGTACTTGTAATGCTTCCGACACTTATACTTTATATGTGTGTACAGAAGAAGCTTACCGAGGGTATGACAGTCGGCGGCGTCAAGGGCTAATAATTATTGAAAGGATAAAGTTATGTTAAAGAGTGATTCAAAGCTTCGCACAATACTTATAGCTCTGTTCTTTATTGTAGGACTTGGGCTTGTAATATATGGCTGGACACTTACAGGTCAGATGACAGGACTTTTGCTTATGCTTCTGGGCGTTGTATTTTTACTGACTGCAATATTTGTTTACAACAAGCCCTACGGCAAGGATAAAAAGTCACAGAAAATGAGCAAAAGATAGAGGATTATATATGGCAGACAAGAACTTCGGCAGGGTAACTATACCGACAGATATAGATGTAATACCCGAAACACTTGAAATAATGAAAAAATGGGGAGCAGATGCTGTTCGTGACTGCGACGGTACAGACTTCCCGGAAGAACTTAAAAATGTAGACGCAAAGGTTTATAAGACCTATTACACCACAAGAAAGGATAATGAGTGGGCAAAGGCTAACCCTGATGAGGTACAGCAGTGTTACATTATGACTCCTTTCTATACCGCCACAGAGAACACACTTAAAATAAAGCTTATGAGCGGAATCAGCGAGGAGCTTTTAAGTGTAAATACCCGTGACGATATTAAGAGGTGGTGGGAGGTAATAGACCGTACAACAGGAGAGCCACTTTCACCTGACTCCTGGTACTACTGCGAAAAATGCGCAAGCGTTGTTATTGAAAACGCAGAAAAGTTCCACGAATATACAGTAAGCTTTCTTGCTTACCTTATCTGGGACCCGGTACATATGTACAATGCGGTAACCAACGGCTGGAAGGACTTTGAGCATCAGATAACCTTTGATGTCCGTCAGCCCAAAACTCACGAATTTACAATGAAGCGTCTGCGTAAATTCATTGAGGATCACCCGTACGTAAATGTACTCAGATATACAACATTCTTCCACCAGTTTACATTGGTGTTTGATGAACTTAAGAGAGAGAAGTATGTTGACTGGTACGGATACTCCGCATCTGTTTCGCCTTACATTCTCGAAAAGTTTGAAAAAGAGGTTGGCTATAAATTCCGTCCCGAATACATAATCGACCAGGGCTACTATAACAATCAGTACAGAGTTCCGAGTAAGGAATTTAAGGATTTTCAGGCGTTCCAGCGCCGTGAGGTAGCCGCACTTGCCCGTGAAATGGTAGACATTACCCACGAATACGGCAGAGAAGCGATGATGTTTTTAGGTGACCACTGGATTGGCACAGAGCCCTTTATGGATGAGTTCGCAACAATCGGACTTGATGCTGTAGTTGGCTCTGTCGGTAATGGTTCTACTTTAAGACTTATATCCGACATCAAGGGCGTAAAATACACAGAGGGAAGATTCTTACCCTATTTCTTCCCCGATACATTCTATGAGGGAGGAGATCCGGTACGCGAAGCAAAGGAAAACTGGGTAACCGCAAGACGTGCAATACTTCGCTCACCTATCGACAGAATAGGCTACGGCGGATACTTAAAGCTTGCACTTAAATTCCCTGAATTTATAGATTATGTGGAATCTGTATGTAACGAATTCAGAGAGCTTTACGACAATATCAAGGGAACAACACCGTACTGCGTCAAGAGAGTGGCGGTGCTTAACTCCTGGGGTAAAATGCGTGCATGGGGATGCCATATGGTACACCACGCACTTTATCAGAAGCAGAACTATTCCTACGCAGGTATAATTGAGGCGCTTTCCGGCGCACCTTTTGATGTAAGCTTCATAAGCTTTGACGATATCAGGGAAAATCCTGAAATCCTTAAGAATATTGATGTAATTATCAATGTAGGCGACGGTGATACTGCACATACAGGCGGTGATAACTGGGAGGATGCAAAAATTGTTTCTGCAATCCGTGAGTTCGTTTACAACGGTGGTGGCTTTATTGGTGTCGGTGAACCCTCGGGACACCAGTATCAGGGACACTACTTCCAGCTTGCAAATATGCTTGGCGTTGAAAAGGAAACCGGCTTTACACTCAATTACGACAAGTATAACTGGAATGAAAAGGACTCTCACTTCATTTTGGAAGATGCCAGAAACGGTGTAGATTTCGGCGAGGGTAAAAAGAGCATTTACGCGTATGCCGACACAGAAATTCTGTCCGTTAAGGATAAGGAAGTGCAGATGGCGGTAAATACCTTTGGAAATGGAAGAAGCGTATATATTTCGGGTCTTCCGTATAGCTTTGAAAACAGCCGTGTACTGTACAGAGCAATCCTCTGGTCTGCAAGCAGTGAAAATATGCTTAAGGAATGGTTCAGCGACAATTACAATGTTGAAGTACACGCATTTTTAAAGAACGGCAAGTACTGCGTTGTAAATAACACTTATGAGAGTCAGGATACAACAGTTTATACCAAGGACGGAAACAGCTTTAGTCTCCACCTTGAAGCAAACGAAATCAAGTGGTATAACGTATAAGAAAAAGCGTTCACCGATTGGTGAACGCTTTTTTGTTTTGATCTTATATTCTTCTTTCTGCAATTTCCATAAGGATATCTTTGATAAAATCGTCAGCCTTGATGGCACCCATGTCGCCATTCTTTCTTGAACGAACAGCAACAGCGTTGTCATTAACTTCCTTTTCGCCGATTACAAGCATATAAGGAACTTTTTCAAGCTGTGCTTCACGGATCTTGTAACCAATCTTTTCGTTGCGTTCATCAAGCTCGACCCTCATACCGAGAGCTTCCATTTTGTCTCTGAGCTTTTCAGCATATTCGTGCTGGTCAAAGCCGATAGGAAGAATCTTAACCTGAGTAGGAGCAAGCCAGGTCGGGAATGCACCCGCATATTTTTCAATAAGCAGCGCAAGTGTACGCTCATAGCATCCGATTGATGTACGGTGAATTATGCAGGGATGCTTCTTTGTACCGTCACGGTCTGTATATTCCATACCGAATTTTTCAGCAAGAAGCTCGTCAATCTGAATTGTGATAAGTGTGTCTTCCTTGCCGAATACATTCTTGATTTGAATATCAAGCTTAGGACCGTAGAATGCAGCCTCACCGATACCAACCTTGTATTTGATTCCGAGATTGTCGAGGATACGTCCCATCATAGCCTGAGTCTTTTCCCACTGCTCACTCTCGCCGATATACTTTTCGGTATCAGCAGGATCCCACTGTGAGAAACGGTAGCTTACATCCTCGTAAAGACCGAGTGTCTTTAAGCAGTAAATAGCAAGCTCAAGGCACTTCTTGAATTCGTCTTCAAGCTGTTCGGGAGTACACATAAGGTGTCCCTCGGAAATTGTGAACTGACGAACTCTGATAAGTCCGTGCATTTCACCTGATGCCTCGTTTCTGAAAAGTGTTGATGTTTCATTGTAACGCAAGGGAAGATCTCTGTATGAACGGCCCTTGTTAAGATATGCCTGATACTGGAAAGGACAGGTCATAGGACGAAGCGCAAATACTTCCTTGTCTGCTTCGGGGTCGCCGAGAACGAACATTCCGTCAAGGTAGTGGTCCCAGTGACCTGATACCTTGTAAAGGTCAGATTTTGCCATGTAAGGAGTCTTTGTAAGAAGCCAGCCGCGTCTCTGTTCTTCATCTTCAACAAAACGCTGCAAAAGCTGAATTACTCTTGCACCCTTGGGAAGAAGAATCGGGAGTCCCTGACCGATAAGGTCGCTTGTCGTAAAGAATTCAAGCTCACGGCCAAGCTTGTTGTGGTCGCGCTTTCTTGCTTCTTCAATCTGTTCAAGGTGTGCATTCAATTCATCCTTTGAGGGGAATGCAGTACCATAAACTCTCTGGAGCATCTTGTTGTTACTGTTGCCCTCCCAGTAAGCGCCTGTGCACTGTGTAAGCTTAAATGCCTTGACAGCACCTGTTGCAAAGAGGTGAGGACCTGCACAAAGGTCGGTAAAGTCACCCATTTTATAGAATGAAATTTCATCACCCTCGGGTACCCTGGCAATAAGCTGTACCTTGTAGGGTTCGTCAATGCTTTCCATAAGCTTTATAGCCTCGTCACGGGGAAGAGTAAAGCGTTCAAGCTTTAAGTTCTCCTTGACGATTTTCTTCATTTCACCTTCGATATCCTTAAGCATATCGGTAGTGAAAGGTGTATCCGAATCAAAGTCGTAATAAAAACCGTCGTCGATAGCAGGACCTATTGTGAGCTTTGTATTAGGATAAAGACGTTTAACAGCCATAGCAAGTATATGGGAAGCAGTATGGAAGAACACGTGCTTTCCATCACTGTCTGCAAAAGTCAAGGGCTCAACAGTGTCGCCGTCAGCAAGGACATGAGTGAGGTCGGTAGCCTTGCCCGAAACACGGGCAGCAATAACCTCACGTGTGATAAGCTCAGCTTCCTTTAATGCGTCATATGCAGAAATGGGAGCATCAAAGGAAAATTCCTTTTCGTTAATTTTGATTTTCATAAATACCTCCGATAAAAGTAAATTTCGTGTCGCCGGGAAATAAAAAACACCCCGGGGACAAATTTGTCCGGGGTGAGGATAATCCCCACGGTTCCACCCGAGGCTTTAAC
>JAZSET010000025.1:0-2603 GCA_045531795.1 Eubacteriales bacterium
AAGACGGATTGAAAGAATAAAAACAGATAAAAAAATCTGTGCAATGACCTTTGATGACGGCCCCGTAAATCTGCCGGCAAGTCCGGATCTTGATGATGGGCGTTCACTTACAGACTTGATTCTTGACTTTCTAAAAAAATATGGAGCTCACGCCACTTTTGATATCGTGGGTACAACTGAGGATAACTACCCGGACACACCGGGTAAACTTGGTTCAGCCGCCTGGGGTGGTGAAAAATTCGACCATTATCCCGACATAGGCAAGGACAGCTTTGGCGGAGCAGTGCACGCAGAGCACCTTGTAAAGCGAATGCTTGACGAGGGACACGAGCTTGCAAATCACGGCTACAGACATATAATTTTCGGCAAAAAGCCCTTTGTTTACGGAAAAAGAGAGCATTTTCAGAACATTGATGAAGTTGTCGCAGATCTTAGAGCCTTACATAATTTTGTAAAAGAGAAATTCGGCTATGAAATCACACTTTCAAGACCGCCGCATTATGTGGATAAAATATCAAAGGGGCTCACAAGCTATGACGCCTATAGCCTTATGAACTACGGATATATGGCGGCGTCATACGACGGCGGCGGCTGGCTTCCCGATCTGACAGATGACACGGACAAGGCTTTTGAGAGGGAAGTTCTGGCAATGGTGAATGCTATCAGAAATCCTCTTGAAAATGATCCTGATTTCTTCTGCGGACAAATTATTTTCGGCAAAGACGGCTACAATATGGCAAGAAGAACACCCGTAGCCAAGGCACTCGAAAAACAGCTTGAGATACTTTACCGTAATGGCTACAAGGTAGTAAGCGTAAGTGAACTGCTTGATGAGTCACCGTTTGCAGATACAGGCAGAGAAAACAATGACCTTGATTTGTTCGTCTCCCTGTCAAAACACAGAGCAATTGCTTATACGGATAACACTTTAAGACTTGATAACAAGATGAATGTGTATGAATACGCAATGCTTGTCACACCAAAATCAGTTGTGGTAAATGAAAGAATAGATAAAATAAAGAAAACAGGTAAATTCATAAGCGAATACGACACGGCGCTTGAATACGCAAAGAAAAACGGCCTGATAAAATCTGCTCTTAAAGGAAACGAACTTCTGACAGAATTTGAACTTGATACTCACACCTATAAGTCATCTGATGGCTTTAAAAGAGGATATGTTCTTAAAATTGTCGGCAATAAGCTTTCAGAGAGCGTTAAAGTGTAAAAAAATACCACATATTAACACGCAGTTCATAATGGTGTATTATAATTATAAGTAATAAATTTCCATGTATAAGGGGGAGTAAGTTTGAATAATAACACTTTTTATACAGACAATGCGGGTAAAGTCAAAAAGCCTAAGAATTTTTTAAAAACAGTGGCGATAATAGCAGTAATAATTGCAATTTTTTCACTGCTGACAACCTGCTGGTATACTGTTGACGAGAAACAGCAGGCGGTTGTTATGACCTTTGGCAAAGTAACAGGCACACAAGATGCAGGTATGCACTTTAAGCTTCCCTTTGGAATACAGACAGTAAAAAAGGTTAACACCAATGTATATCAGAAAATAGAGATTGGTTACAGAACTGACGGAAGAGAAGACTACAGTGTTGTAGAAAACGAAAGCCGTATGATTACGGGCGACTATAATATCGTAAATATTGACTTCTTCGTTGAATATAAGGTCTCTGACCCTGTAAAATATCTGTTCAGTTCGCAGTCTCCCGAGCTTATACTCAAAAATCTTGTACAGAGCCAGATAAGAAATGTTGTCGGCTCGTCAACTGTTGACAGCGTACTTACTGACGGTAAAACACAGATACAGAGCCAGATCAAGGATCTTGTATCCGTTGAACTTGAGGGATACGATATCGGTCTTATACTTACAGATGTTAAAATTCAGGACAGTGAACCGCCTACAGTATCAGTAATCGAAGCATTCAAGGCCGTAGAAACTGCAAAGCAGGGTGCGGAAACAGTAATAAACCAGGCAAAGGCTTATGAAAATTCCGAGCTTCCCAAGGCAAAAGCAGAAGCAGACAAGCTTATACAGAATGCAGAGTATCTGAAACAGAATCGTATAAACGAAGCAACAAAGACGGTTGCAAGATTTAACGCAATGTATGAGGAGTACGCAAAGAACCCCGATATTACAAAAACGAGAATGTATTATGAAATGATAACCGAAGCACTTCCGGGTGTAAAGCTTTATATAGATGCAGGCGACTCATCTACACAAAAGCTCCTGCCTCTTGAAGATTTTGTTTCGGCAGCAAGTTAAGGAGGGTATGATTATGTTTGAAAAAATAAAGAAATCACTTACCTCCACCGTAATAGTTGCGGCAATAATTATTGTAATTCTGTTTGTAGTAGCAAACTCTGTTTATGCAGTTGCAGAAAACGAATATGCGTGCGTATTCCGTTTCTCTAAGATTGTTGACACAGTAGATAATCCGGGACTTCACTTTAAGGTTCCGTTTATTGATGCAACAGTAAAGTTCCCGAAAACAACACTGCTTTATGATATTCCACCGTCAGAGGTACTCACGGCTGATAAAAAGAGCATGACTGTTGACTGTTATATTCTTTGGAGAATTACA
>JAZSET010000046.1:0-8126 GCA_045531795.1 Eubacteriales bacterium
TTTCAAAGTTTTTTAATTTTTTCGTCAAAATTTCACTAATTTTCATTGACAAATATGTCGATTTTTGGTATATTATTATTTGGACGTAAATCCAAAATAATTTTATTTATTCGGAGGACTTTGTAATGAAGTTAGTTTACAACGTAAATGACAAGCCCAAATTTGGTCAGCTTCTCATTTTCGCATTCCAGCAGTTGCTCGCAATTATGGCAGCAACAATCGCAGTTCCCGCAATCGTTGGTAACGGGCTTACCGCTTCTGCCGCACTCTTCGGTGCCGGTGTTGGTACAATCGTTTATCAGCTCTTTACCAAATTCAGAAGCCCTGTATTCCTCGGCTCTTCATTCGCATTTATCAGCTCTATGATAGTCGCTTTTGCAGGCGCAACTTCTATGGCTCTCGGTTATCTCGGACTTATAATCGGTGCTACTTGTGCGGCTCTCGTTTATGTAGTTATCGCAATTATTGTTAAGCTTGTTGGCGTTCAGTGGATAAACAAGCTTATGCCCGCAGTAGTAATTGGTCCTACAGTTGCTATTATCGGTCTTTCTCTTGCAGGCGCAGCAATAAGCGACGTATTCTCATACGGTCCTGTTGACGGCAACGGCAACTATATTATGGGTGCAAGCGCATGGGTTTCATTCATCTGTGCCATTGTTACTCTTGTTGTTGTTATTCTCTGCTCTACATACGGAAAGAAGATGACTAAGCTTATTCCCTTTATCATCGGTATTCTTTCAGGCTATGCAGTAGCTCTTATCTTCACAGTAATCGGTATCAAGACAGGCAACAGCGCTCTCATTGTTGTTGACTTTGCTCCTTTCCAGAATCTTGTTGCAGAGGGTGTTAACCTTAAAACATTCGTTGCACTTCCTGAATTCACATTCTTAACTGCATTCAAGGGCCTCGGCGAATTTAGCTGGTCTTATGTTGCAACTATTGCAGTTGCTTATGTTCCCGTTGCATTCGTTGTATTTGCTGAGCATATCGCAGACCACAAGAACCTCTCCACAATCATTGAAAGCGAGCTTCTTGAGGATCCCGGACTTCACCGCACACTTCTCGGTGACGGCGTTGGCTCATTTGTTGGTGCTCTCTTCGGCGGATGCCCCAACACAACATACGGTGAATCCGTTGGTTGCGTAGCTATCACAAAGAACGCTTCAGTTGTTACAATCACTGCAGCTGCTATTATGACTATACTCGTTTCATTCATCTCTCCCTTTGTTGCATTCCTTGATTCTATCCCCGGATGCGTAATGGGCGGTGTTTGTATCACTCTTTACGGCTTCATTGCTGTATCAGGTCTTAAGATGCTCCAGAAGGTTGACCTTGAAGAAAACGCAAACCTCTTCACTGCTTCCGTTATCCTTATTTCAGGTATCGGCGGTATGTCAATGTCAATCGGCAAGGTTACAATCACATCAATTGCATGCGCTTTGATTTTGGGTATTATCGTTAACGTTATCGTTTCAAAGTCAAGAAAGTAATGGTGAAATAATGGCAAACGTAACTATACTTGACCACCCACTTATTCAGCACAAAACTACTGTTATGAGACAGGTTCAGACCTGTAACAAGGAGTTCAGGGAAAATGTTGAAGAAATAACAATGCTTATGTGCTACGAGGCTTTAAGAGATCTTCCTCTTATGGATGTAGAAATCGAAACGCCTCTTTGCAAGACCACTAAGAAAATGCTTGCAGGCAAAAAGCTTGCAGTTGTACCGATCCTCAGAGCAGGTCTCGGTATGGTCAGCGGTTTTTTAAGCATTATTCCCTTTGCTAAGGTTGGTCATATCGGTATGTACAGAGATGAAGAAACGCTTCAGCCTCACGCATACTACTGTAAACTCCCCACAGATATCGACGAAAGGCTTATTGTAGTAGTTGACCCGATGCTCGCTACAGGCGGTTCGGCTATTGATGCTATTACTCAGATTAAGGCTTGCGGCGGTAAGCAGATTAAGTTCTTATGCGTAATTGCCGCTCCTGAGGGTATTGAAGCTCTTTCAAAGGCTCATCCCGATGTTGAGATTATCTGTGCAAATGTTGACGAAAAGCTCAATGAGAATGGCTACATTCTCCCCGGTCTCGGTGATGCGGGCGACAGGATTTTCGGCACAAAGTAATATTGTTACTACAAAAACGGAAAGCAAAATGCTTTCCGTTTTTTGTTACGGTATGCACCGCACTATTGCTTTTTCAGTAAATTTCTGCTATAATTATAACAATATCTTTCAGGGTGGTTATTATGATTACAGAAAAACTTTATTATCTTGATAACAATATGTCAGAATTTGATGCAGTTGTTGTTGACTGCAAGGAAAATGACAAAGGCATATATGAAGTCATTCTCGACAAAACGGCTTTCTTCCCCGAAGAGGGCGGGCAGTATGCTGATACGGGAATGATAGACAATGTCCGTGTAATTGGTGCGAAAGAAAAATACGGCGTTATCACCCATTTTACAGATTCGCCTCTTACCACAGGCATTACCGTTCACTGCAAACTTGATTTTGGCGCGCGTTACGCAAAAATGCAGTGCCATTCGGCTGAGCATATTGTATCGGGTCTTATTTCAAAGCACTATGGTCTTAATAATGTGGGCTTTCATCTTGGAAACGATGATGTCACTCTTGACTTTGACGGAATGCTTACACGCAAACAGCTTGACGAAATTGAAGCACTTGCAAACGAGGTTGTTTATTCAAACATACCGATCAGGTGCGAGTTCCCTGACTCTGAAGAACTTAAAAATCTTGATTACAGAAGCAAAATCGAACTTAATGAAAATGTGCGTATTGTCACGATTGAAGATATTGACATCTGTGCCTGCTGTGCACCACACGTTTCAATGACGGGTGAAATCGGAATTATAAAGTTACTTGATTTTATGAGCTACAAGGGTGGTATCAGGATACACATGCTTGCCGGTGTCCGTGCGCTCGAAGACTATAAGGACCGCTATTTCAAGTGCCGTGAAATCTCAAATATGCTGTCTGTCAAGCAGGAAGCCATTTGCGACGGAGTAAGCAGGGTTATGAATGAAGTCGGCAAACTGAAAGGTGAAATAAGTGCTTTAAGACGCGCTCACCTCGATTATCTCACAGAGAATCTTACAAAAAGCGACTCTTCCATTATCATATTTGACAGTATTCTGACGCAGAATGAGGGCAGAATACTTGCAAACACAGCCACCGCTTTTACTGACAGTTTTGTCGCTGTTTTCTGTGACAGGGGCGACGGCTCATACATTTATATAATTACTGCCAAAGCTGGTCTTGAGTCTTTAGTTACGAAAGTGTCAGAAACGCTCAAAGAACACTTCTCTGCAAAGGGCGGCGGCAAGGGCCTTATGCTGAGTGGAAATATAACCGCTGACAAAGATGACATTTTAAAAGCATTATCATAAAGAAAAATGTGCTGAATTATTCAGCACATTTTTTTATTATATCAAGTATTTCTTCCGGATCTTCTACAATGTAGTCTGCACCCTCTCCTGAGAGCTCTTCTCTGTCTCTGAATCCCCACAATACGCCTATTGTTTGTGCGCCTGCACTTTTTCCTGTGCGTATGTCAACATATGTATCGCCTACAAAAATACATTCTTCGGGTTTGATTTTGAGTTCATCGAGAAGTGAAAGCAAGGCTGCGGGGTGAGGCTTTAATTCAACGCCCTCTCTGCCTCCGTACACTTCATCAAAAATATCACCAAAAAATCTTTTCGCAACACCCTTTGTTGCATAATCGGGCTTGTTTGAAAGCACCGCCTGCTTTATTCCAAGGGCTTTGACACTGTTTATAAGCTCTACAATACCGTCATACGGCTTTGTTATGCTTATCGGGTCTGAGTTATATATCTCGTTATAATAAGTGTAGACTTTATCAAAATATTTCTCCACATCGGCACCCGAGGCTTCAAGCACCCGTTTTATCAGGACTTTGGCTCCGTTTCCGACAAAGGTTTTAAAGCATTCAGTCTCAAACTCACAAAGCCCGAATTTGCGCATTGCTGTATTCGCGTATCCGGCAATTGTAGAAAGTGTATCAAGAAGTGTACCGTCAAGGTCGTATATAACCGCTTTTATCATTTTATTCGTCAAGCTTCTGCGCTCTTATATCCTTTCCCTTGAACTGCAATACCGAAAATTCTCCGTAAAGCCTCGAAGTAATTCTGTCAGCATATCTTTCACGAAGCTTTTCTCTTTCGAGATTTGTGTTTATTATCATCGGTTTTTCAGCATTAATTCTTGTGTTTATTAAGTTATATAAGCAAGACACAGTAAACTGTGTTGACATTTCTGTTCCAAGATCGTCAATTATAAGCAAATCGCAATCAAGATATTTGTCTGTAAGTTCATTTTTTTCGTCTGCTGAAGCTCTTGAAAATTTTGCACTTTCAAAAGCATCAAATATGTTCTGCGCACTTTCGTAAACAACATCATAACCCTTATCAATAACCACCTTTGCAACTGCAGTCGAAAGATGCGTCTTACCAAGGCCGGTTGTACCGCAAAGTAAAAGGTTTTCTGTTGTCTTTGAGGTAAAATCAGAGGCAAATTCCTTTATTTTATCGACAATTTCGCTCAGATTATCGCGCTCTTTTCCACGATAATATTTAAGGTCGAAATTTTCAAAGCTCTGCTTTTCTATAAGCTTACCTATACCCGAGCTTTTATAGGTTGCAAGGGCAAGGGCACGGCGCATACAGTGACACATATTGCCTCTGTCGTCAAATCCCTCGTCTTTACAGTCACTGCATTCATAATGAACATCAAGGTAATCCTCGGGATAACCATAAGTTTCAAGAAATTTTACTCTGAAACCGACATTCTGATTATATTCTTTTTCAATCTCAGCCAGGGTTTGCCTGGCATTTTTTCTGTCAGGGCCCATAATAGCATCTACTATGCGAAGTGATGTTTCGCTGATTACTTTATTCAGTGCCTTTAAATCGGGGTATTCCTTTTCAAGCTTCTTTATTCTTGCCTCAGCCTCTGCCTCGGCATTTATCCGCTTACTTTTAAACTGCTCCTTAATTTTCTTAAGGTTTTCTCTGCTGTATCCCATATAAACCCTCAACTATAAAATTATTCTTTGGCCTGCTTTTTCATTCTGCTTTTTGTGCGGTTTACCGCTTTTTCAAAGAAATCATCCGTATCAAAACCACCAAGGCTATCCTCGCGGCTCTTTTTATATGCGTCAGTCATTTCTTTTATTTCGTCTATGCTCCGGACTCCCTTGTCAAACCAGCGGTCTATAATTCCGCCCATATAAGGTATATAGTTCTTGTTTTCTACTCTCGGCACAGACAGCTCATATGCTTCCCTGATTATGTCGGTGTCGTAACAGTATTCGTCAATCCACTTGTTTACAATTTTTTGTTCTTTTGCCGTAAGCTCCCTTTCGGATATACCGAGCATTGACTTTATTATCGTAATTGCTTCGTGGGATTTTTCCTTTTTCGTTATGTATGCTTCAAGCTTCTTTTCCGTATCAATGCCCTCGTCAAACAAGGCGCAGGCGGTTTTTTCTATGTATCTGAGTGACTTTTTGCCGATTCCAACGCAATATGCCACAAGTGTTATAATGTAACCCTCTGAAAGCGAAAGTCTGTCAGACATACCTACAATTACCCTTGTGTCCGCAGGAGAAAAGATTTTACCGACAATCTGCTGACACTCGTCTATTGCCTTTTTAAGTCCGCGTGTATTCTCTATTTTACCTGCGATTTCCTCCTCGGTATAATCGGGAAGTGTGTCCTCGGTAAGTGTTTTTTCTTTCTTCTTTCCAGGTGCCGTTGCCATCTGTTCTTCTTTTGATTTTGTATTCTTTTTTGCTTTTAATACTTTTGCGCCTCGCCAGAATGCTACCGACAAATCAAAGTCTGTTTCGCTTATCCCCGCAAGTGAGGAGACATCTTCTTTTACAGCATCGGTATCAACTGTGCCGTCTTCACAAATTGCACAAAGAAGCAAAAGTACCTTTAAATCCTCTTCAGATGCGCCGTCGAGTACACGGGCAAGCTCCTTTTTCGGCAGAGCATATGAGTCCTTTTTATTTATTTCAAGCTTCATTTCTACACCTGCCGTAAAAACGGCTTATTCCCCTTTCTCTATTTTCTTATCGGTGATATTATAACACAAATTCATAAGCGAATCGCCAAGATGCACGTTTTCAGTTACGACTCCGAAGCGTGAGACATCAAGCTCTCTGCTTGTGAAATTCCAGATTCCGCGAATGCCGTACTGTGCTATCTTTTCAGCCATTTCGGGAGCCATATCTCTCGGTATTGTTATTATTCCTATGTCAATTTTGTTTTCTTTTATATAACTCTCAAGCTCGTCTGTGCCAAGCACGGGAAAGCCGTATTTGTAAGTACCGACAAGTTCGGGATTTGTATCAAACAATGCTTTCAGCCTTATACCCCGTCTTTCAAATATCGGACTTGATGCAAGGGCTGAACCGAGATTGCCCGCACCCAGAATTATCGCACTTAAATTGCTTGTAACACCGAGCAGCTCGCCTATTTTTGTATAGAGATATTTAACATTATAACCGTATCCCTGCTGACCAAAGCCGCCGAAGCAGTTAAAATCCTGTCTTATCTGAGATGCGGTTACATTCATCATTCGGGAAAGCTCGCCTGATGATATTCTTCTTATATCGTCGGCTAAAAGCTGACGGAGATATCTGTAATATCTGGGAAGTCTCTTTATTACCGCCGAGGACACATTTGGTATATGCTCGTCGCTTTTTCTGCGTCTTATTGCACCTTTTGGTGCTGCTTTTTTTATCTCTGCCATAATTACTCTCCAAAAATCAAAACGTGCGGCTTCCTGTTGCAAATGCACCAAGAGTTGCATCTGCAAAAAGTCCGTTTTTGTATTCATAGTAACACTGTGCGCCTATCATTGCGCCATTGTCCCCGCACAATGATAAAGACGGCATACAAAGTTTTATTTTTCGCTTATTGCACATTTCTTCAAGTGCCTGCCTCAGATGCGAGTTTGCCGCAACTCCGCCGGCAAGCACAAGCGTATCTCTGTTATATCTGTCAAGGGCAGTTTCAAGTTTCTTCACGATTGATGATACCGCACTTTTTGTAAAGGAAGCGGCAAGGTCTGCCTTGTTTATTTCCTCATTTTTCTGTTTTGCCGTATTTATATAATTTATCACTGCTGTTTTAAGACCGCTGAATGACAAATCAAGGCTGTCGTCCTTAATTGCAGCCATAGGTAATTTAATTTTTTCAGAGTCACCGAGCTTTGCCAGCTTGTCCATCTCTGCTCCGCAGGGATAGGTAAGTCCAAGCACTCTGCCGACCTTATCGAAGGCTTCTCCCGCCGCATCATCTCTTGTATGTCCCACTGTCTTATAGTCGGTGTATGTTGCCACATCTATAAGAGAGGTATGTCCGCCCGACACAACGAGCGCAAGAAACGGAGGCTTTAAATCTTCGTTTTCAAAGTAATTTGCCGCCACGTGTCCCTTTATGTGATTCACAGGCACAAGCGGGATATTTCTTGAAATTGCCAAAGATTTTGCAAAATTGACACCTACAAGCAATGCTCCGATAAGTCCGGGGGCATTTGTAACGCCTATCGCATCAATATCATCAAGTGTAACGCCGGCAACTTCAAGTGCTTCGTAGGTTATTTTAGAAATAACCTCACTGTGGGCTCTTGATGCAATTTCGGGTACAACGCCGCCGAACAATTTATGTGTTTCTATTTGTGATGCAACTATATTCGATTTTATCCTGCGACAGCTTTCGCTCATTTCAACGACTGCCACACTTGTTTCGTCACATGACGATTCCAAAGCGAGAATTAACATTATTTCACCTGATTTGCTATCGTTTTTTTCATCAGAATTGCATCCTCTGTGGGTGCATTATAGTATTTTTTTCTTCTTCCGTAAATTTCAAAGCCCTCGGACATATAAAGTGAAATTGCCGGCGCATTTGACTCTCTTACCTCTAAAAAGATTTCACTGCAGTATTCTTTTTCTGCACTTTCGTACATTTCGCTAATTAGTCTGCGTGCAAGGCCCCGTCTGCGGTAATCACTCGAAACTGCAATATTTGCAAGTTCACAGTCACCGCACACATTGTCCTTTTCAC
>JAZSET010000165.1:0-2904 GCA_045531795.1 Eubacteriales bacterium
GGTGATGCTGATGAAGTACCGCCCGTGCCGCCTGCAGAACTGCCGTCCCAAGACAAAGCAAAGGCATTTGTGGGTATCATGCAGAGTAGAGAACACACAACCAAGATAATAGATATTACTCGTTTAATACTAATCATCTCCTTCTTAAAAAACAAAAAAATGACCTGACATTACATCAGGTCATCATCTCTTTTGAGTTAGTGCGAGTGGCAGGTTTTACCCTTAACCGCACCGTGACAAATCTCGCAAACAGTATCTTCAACATATCTTACGCAAGTTCCGTTTGAGCCGTCACCGATTTTCTTACCGCAGGTACTGCAATAAACGGTGGGGTCATTCTTTATTGTGTATTTGGGACACTTGGTAATATCGTAGCAGGAGTTACCCCATTCATCAACCGCATAGAAGCTCTTACAGGTATGAGAGCCGCAGATTGAACAGCCTTTCTTTTCAAGGCTTACGATGAAATCGTGAGTTTCCTTACTGTCACAGTTATGTTTCTTGACACCGCAGTTATAGGCGTTTGCATCGTCATCGCCGATGATTACAATACCGGGACCGTCATTCGGTTTTACTGCTTCCGCCTGCTTATTCGTTGTTTTTTCGACTGAGCCGTGATTATCAGGCTTTGTCATTTTTTCGGGTGCAGCGAGAGTTATCATATTCTCGTCAACCTTCTTCGATTCCTCAACATACAGATTTGTTCCGATGGTGATGTCCTCAAGGTTGAGATTATTGTTATCGGTGACGTGCTGTGTGGTTGAGGTGGTCGTTTCGGTGTCTGTATCCTTACCGCAGGACTTGCCGAAAAGTGCAAATATTAGTGCAAGAATTATCAGCAGCACCGCCACAAGGATAAAGATGGTTTTGTTGCTCTGCTTTGAGCTTGAATTGTCTTTCATTTTCTTTTGCCTCCTAAACAATTAAAATTTTTCGGTTAATATTGATACAATTTCTATCGGTACATTTGCAGTCGTAACCGTTTTCCCTGCAAACTGTATCGGCACAGAAACGGTATATCTGACACATATTTCAAGCTGATTATCCTTTTGAAAACTCATTTGAGGAAGTGTCATTGAATATTGCAGATTGCCGTCTGTGTCATAACTATACAGCGTATCGGCAGATAAATCCAATGTGCAAAATTCACAGAGCTTTTCTGTGTATTCGGGGAAATCAAGTGTTTCGGTGTAGTCGTTACCTTGCTTTATACTGTTGAATATGAGAGTGGAGTTTGTGGTGACGAAATTATCCAAAACAACCTTGCTGTTTTCCCGTGTGACATTGATAACCGAGATTGCGGATGCATAAGTGAAAATGCTCGAGAAGATAGCGACAATTACGATGATTAGTACACATATTGATACATAGCCTTCGCCCTTTGTGTCTTTCAATATCTTCATTTTCCGTCACCTACTTCCAATACTTTTCCGAAATACCCGACCTTGTACTTTGTACTGTAATGGGTATTTTAAAAGCTCCGACACCTTGCACATAGGTATGAACAGAGATTGTCAGAGTCATCGTATCCCCAAGCTGCACACGCTGGTATGTTTCGTTATAGTATTCTGTTGCAGAAGTGGTTACATCAAAATCAAAGAAAGTGCCTTTGAGTTCCTCACACCGTTCCTCAAACTCATCACCGAATGAGCCTGTAAATGCGGCAGTTTCAATAAGCTGTCCGCAGATCTCGTCCATATCCTGCTTGAGTGTTAAAAAGGAATAGATGTTAAGGGTTACTACAAGCACCATCATAAGTGCAATTAAGCCGATAGCTACATCAATATAGCCTTCGCCCTTTCGGGAAGTAATAAGTTTCTTCATATCCTTTCACCTCCGTTATCCGAAAAGAACGCCGACAGAACTGATAATCTGTGAGATGATGACAACAACATACATAAGCATAAAGCAGACAAGCAAACTCATTGAGAGTTTCTTTGTCTTTTTTGGTATCTTCTGTGCTTCAAGCCTTAACTGCTGTCTTTGAATATCCGCAAACTTCATTGAGAGAGATGACCAATAAACCGTGTTATCGTCACCTCTGACAAGAGCAATAAGTCCTCGGCATACACCACTCATAAGCGGTGAGCCTACTCTTGATTCAAGTCTTGTTATGGCAACTTCAAGATTACCGGAACGCATATCCGCTACTGTAATGTCAAGCTCGTGTTTGAGTTCGGGACAAGCGTGAGGTGCAAATGATTTAAGCATACCAAGTACATCCTTGTTGTGAGATATACTCTTTTCAATCTTGAATACAAGGCGGGGAAGCTCATACTCGATTTTTGCTCTTTTTGCTTTAATTCGGTTTGCAATTCCTTTCATATTCATTCGGTAAAGAATGAACGCAAGAAAAAGAATTACGGGAGAGAGAATGGGGAATATGAAAAGCATAGGTATTGCGAAAATACCTACAATAAGGGATTTAACAATAGCATTAGCCATAAACATTTCGGGTGAAATGTTCATCTGTGCCGTTCTCAAATCCGATTCAAGCTGCATACGCTTGAACTCGTTAAGGTGTATTTTCTTTGCGATAAATGAGGCTATGTTAGAAAGCCATACATCAAGGCTGCTTGTCTTTTCCTTCTGCTGTTTTGCAAGGTTGTTGACAGCCTTTGAAGTTCGCATATACGGTATGCGGTAAATGTCTGCCAAGATGAAATAAGCGGCAATACCGCAGAACACTCCTGTTATAACTCCAACCATTTAACCGCCTCCTTTACCGTTTGTACTCTACGGGTTTTGTGTATTTGAGCATAAACATATAGGTTACAAGAATAACCGCACCGCATACGCCGAGTACAACTTTACCCGCAGTTTCGTACATAAGAGTGTGAAACCAATCCTTGTTGAGAACATAAAGCAGGGGTATGTTACCCACAACAAGACCTACCATTGTGT
>JAZSET010000150.1:0-6161 GCA_045531795.1 Eubacteriales bacterium
CACACAAACTCTCTTTTACATTTGACACTCGCCGTAATAAAGACCCATAAATAAAGCGAAAAACATATGTCCCGGAACTGAAAGAACAGCTCTCAGGATTCCGTTCACCACTCCGTTGCTTGTCACATACAGGACATTTTCCAGTGCGGCAAAGCCAAGCGACACAAAAATTGAATATATTAAAGCGTCAAAAGTACAGTTGAAATTTTCATTTTTGGAGGTTTTATAAATAAGGATAAGCCATTTTAATCCTTCCTCTACCAGAGCAATTGCCAGCACAAAATAGATAAAATTATAAAGAGAGCTTCCGGCAATCGGACTGAAAACCGCCTCAACAATATCCTCAAAAATTCCTTCCAGTATAGCGGCAGGAATACAGCTTAACACTCCGAAAAAAAACAGCACGAACAAAAGCCCCTTTGGCTCCTTTTCGACCTTATCCTTGGAATATACATATCCGCAAAGGATAAAAGCGGGTAATAATGCAAGCAGTATCAGATAAATCATAGTTATTTTCTCCTTAATTTTTTTAAGTATATTTGTCGGAAAGTTATCCGAACTCGTTTTTAAATTGTAAATTTTTAGATAGAATGAGGCAAAAACGCAGGTAATATGCGGATGAAAAT
Organism: Eubacteriales bacterium; assembly: GCA_045531795.1. Lineage (GTDB taxonomy): Bacteria > Bacillota > Clostridia > Oscillospirales > CAG-272 > UBA4717. The sequence goes on from JAZSET010000150.1 coordinate 627, forward strand.
TCCTTATACTACGCCTCACTCATTGAAATCAGTTTTTTGTAATATCCGTCATATTTTATACGCTTTCTCGGTTGGGATTGCGGTTATAATTCCGTTGGCTTTGGAATTTATACCGAATTCCCTGTTTATATTCTCCATTATCTGCTGACTTGTTTTCAAGGGAGCAAGGATAAGAAGTATTTCCCTGTCCTCTTCTATTTCTACATTTTCAAGCTCCGCTATAAGAGTAGTATCGGTCAGTCTGCCTTTAATAACAGTACCGCCCATGGCACCGGATTTTCTTGCAACCACCATTACATCGTCCGAATATCCGTCATTGACCGATATCATTATAAGATTATTATGATGCTCGTTTTTCACAAGACTCTCCTCCTTTTCCGAATCGGAATTAACGTTATAACCGATAAGCTCGGTAAGAATTCTTCCTGCGGCACAGGTTCTTAATATAATCATAAGACCGCCGTATTTTGTGTGACTTTCAAAGGCTGTTCCGAAATCCGACATCATTTCCTTCACGGTAGTTTCAGATGCCAGACTGAAAATAATATCCTTATCGTTGGAGCCAAGGCCGAATATATCCATCATTTCGGTAGGAGCTGTTCCAAAGCCAACACATTGGAAATTCATTTTTATATTCATGCCCTCAAGCACCTTTATAAGCTTTTTTCCTTTATCTCTTTCTACAATCGACAAAAGCATCATAGGTCGTTTACTCATACAAAGCTCCCTCCTCATCAAAGAATATAATATCGTCTTTTACCATACTGATTTCGGTATGAAGCTTTTTGATTCTGCGCATATGCTTTCTGCGCTCATACAGTCCGAGAACCTGAATTGTAATGAGAGGTGTCATTGCAATCATAGCGACAATACCGAAAGCATCTGTCATTACATTTCCGCCTATCGCTTCACATGCTCCCATTGCAAAAGGAAGCATAAATGTTGATGTCATAGGGCCGCTTGCAACTCCACCGGAGTCAAACGCGATACCCGTATAAATATGCGGGACAAAAAAGCTAATAATGAGAGAAACGGCATAGCCGAATATCAGAAACGGAAGTATCGGTATTCCCGTAAGGACCCTGAGCATTGAAATTCCAACAGATACGGATACACCTATCGAAAGCGCCGTCGCTACGGATTTCTGAGATATTGCGCCCTTTGTTATTTCGCTTACCTGCCTTTTCAATGAATGAACCGCAGGCTCGGCTGATACAACAAAGTATCCCATTACCATACCAATCGGTACAAGTAATTCCTTAAACGAGCTTTTGGCAATTTCTGCGCCAATCAGTCTTCCTGCCGGCATAAATCCTACATTGGCACCCGTCAGAAACAGTACAAGCCCGATATAGGTGTATATAAATCCGACAGACATTTTTAAAGTGTTGTGTATGTTAAATCTTCTTGTTATCAGCTGATAGATAACAAACAGTAGCACAATAGGCACAAAAGCTACTGCAACCTCCTTTGCATAATGAGGAGTTGCTATCATAAACTGTCTGAATGCTTCCTTTGTTGTAAACACATCTGTTATTTCATATACAGATGTAGCGGGATGCGGTTTAAAGAAAATACTTAAAAGAAGCACTGAAAGGATCGGTCCTATACTGCAAAGTGCAACCAGACCAAAGCTATGTTCACCCGAATTTTTTCCTTTTTTACTTGATGCAAGACCTGCACCAAGAGCCATTATAAACGGAACTGTTATAGGTCCCGTTGTTACTCCGCCTGAGTCAAAGGCTGTCGGTACAAATTCGCCCGGTGCAAAAAATGCAAGGGCTATGATTATAGTGTAGAATATCAGAAGTAAAGTTCTGAGTGGTATTTCTTTTTTATTTCTTATAAGCGTTATGCTTAGGAAAACACCTACACCAATACCTACGCACGAAATAAGCATTGCATTCGGTATTGTGGGAACCTGTTCTGCAAGCACCTGCAGGTCGGGCTCTGATATAGTAATAATAACGCCGAGAACGAAGCATATAATAAGCGGAATTGCTATTTTTGTGCTTTTGCTGAGCGATTTACCGATTCCGTCACCGAGAGGCTCCATAGAAATAGTTGAACCTATGGTAAATAAACTCATTCCGAGAATCAACAAAACTGTGCCGAACAAAAACAGCACAAATACACCTGCAGATAAGGATACGCAGGTGACTGAAAGTATCAGAACTATTATCGCTATCGGCAGAACCGAGGAAAGCGATTCCTTTATTGAGTCGAAAATATGAGACATTTTACCAAACTCCCGGACTAAAACTTCTTTAAATTATATGCAAACTGCCATTATAATTATATCAAAGCATATAGAACAAGTCAAGGGCAAAGTGCCCCTGACTTGCTCTTATACTAAAACCAACAGTTTAATTTGCCTTTACAGCTTCAAAGTCTTCCTCAATTTCTTTTGAGGGGGCTTTTGTAATAAGTGAAACTACAACTATGCAGATTGATGAGAAGATAAACGCAGGAAGCAGTTCATAAATTGCAAAGATTCCGCCGAGCTTTGATATTACAAGCTTCCACAAGAATACCATTACTGCACCGCCGACCATTCCGGCAATTGCACCGGGACGGTTTGTTCTCTTCCAGAAAAGTGAGAACAGCATAATCGGGCCAAATGTTGCACCAAAGCCTGCCCATGCAAAGGATACAATATTGAATATAATGCTCTTTTCATCAAGAGCAATGAACATCGCAACAAGGGCGATTACAAGTAATGTTATTCTTGACATAGTCATAACCTGCTTGTCTGTAGCATTCTTTTTGAATACGCCCTGGTAGATATTTTTCGCAAATGCTGATGCTGCAATAAGCAGATATGAGTCTGATGAGCTGATTGTTGCTGCAAGTATTCCTGCCATTACAAAGCCGGCAAAAACGGGAGGCAGAAAGCTTGTTGAAAGTGTTATGAAAATATTTTCTGCAGCAGTTGCAGTCAAGTGAACTGTCGGATAAAGATGTCTGCCGACGATACCGATAAATACCGCTACTGCAAGAGAAATTATTACCCATACCATAGCAATTCTTCTTGAACGCTTAAGCTCATCTTCTTTTCTGATTGCCATAAATCTCAAAAGAACCTGCGGCATACCAAAGTAACCAAGTCCCCACGCAAGCATAGAACAAATCTTTAAAACACCGTACTCAGAAGCTTCACCGAATACCGGTTTTCCTGCTTCTACAAGCTGTGCTCCGTCAGCACCAAGTGCTGGTGTTGCAAGACCAAAGAATTCAAAAAATCCGGGGATTGATTTGGCGTTTTCTATTACTGCGCCAAAGCCGCCCGCTTTCACTGTGCTTATAACAACTATTACAGACAGTGCCACTATCATTACGATACCCTGCATAAAGTCAGATGCACTTTCAGCAAGGAACCCGCCAAGAAGTGTGTAAAGCAAAACGAAAACAGCACCGACTATCATCATTGAAACATACGGAAGTCCAAACAATGTGGAGAATAACTTACCGCAGGTTACAAAGCAGCTTGCAGCATAAACGGTAAAGAAAACAAGGATAAACACTGCTGCGAGTGTCATAATCACCTTTTTGTTTTCACGGAATCTGTTTGAAAAGAATTCGGGCAATGTGATCGAGTTGCCTGCTCTGAGGCTGTATCTGCGAAGTCTTTTTGAAACTATAAGCCAGTTTAAGTACGTACCTATTGCAAGACCGATTGCTGTCCATGCAGCATCCGCAAGTCCGCACCAATAGGCTACACCGGGAAGTCCCATCAGAAGCCATCCGCTCATATCGGACGCTTCTGCACTCATTGCCGTTACCCAGGGGCCGAGTGAACGCCCTCCGAGAAAATAGTTTTCTGAGCTTTTATTTGCTTTTTTTGCAAACAATACGCCGATCACTACTACAATAGCCATATAAACAAACATAGCTATTAAAATCTGAACTGTCTGACTGTTCATTTGTCTTTCCTCCTGAAGATAATTTGATTTTTATTTGATCACTTCAACCTTAATGGTATTCGTGTTTCCGACAGGTCCGTTAATTTGTCCTCCAGTCATAACGATATTATCGCCTTTCTTTAACGGAAAGAGTTTTTTTGCCTGCTGTTGTGCCTGATAAAAGACAATATCAAGTGACGGATATTCTTCACTCAAAACGGGGGTAACTCCCCAGCTCATATTGAGCTGTCTCCAGGCTCTTACATTTGTTGTTGTTCCCATAATATCCACGGGACATCTGAATCTGCTTACCATTCGTGCAGTTTTTCCGGTAATTGAATTTACCACGATACATTTTGCATCAACATCTATTGCCATTGAGCAGACCGAGTGTGAGATTGCATCGAGATTATTCTTAATCCTGTATTCGGTTGACCTGAACCATTCTTTATAGTCAATATGCTTTTCGGTAAACTCGGCAATTTCCGCCATATTTTTTACCGCCTCTGCGGGATATTTACCTGCGGCTGTTTCACCTGAAAGCATAATTGCAGAAGAACCGTCATATACTGCGTTTGCCACATCGGAGATTTCTGCTCTTGTAGGTCTTGAATTATATATCATTGATTCAAGCATTTCGGTTGCAGTGATTACTCTTTTTCCGAGCAGTCGGCATTTTTTTATAAGATACTTCTGAATTGAGGGAACCTCGACAAACGGTATTTCAACTCCAAGGTCTCCGCGTGCTACCATTATTCCGTCTGCAAGCTCGCATATTTCATCAATATTGTCGACACCTGCACGGTTTTCAATTTTCGCAATAATGTCTATTTCTTCGCCGCCGTTTTCGTTAAGAAAATTTCTTACGGCTTCTACATCGCTTTTTGACGAAACAAAGGATGCAGCAACAAAATCTATTCCGTTTTTAATTCCGAATAACAAGTCTTCCCTGTCCTGCTCACTCAGATAATCGTGTGTAAGCACTTTGCATGGGAAGTTCATACTTTTCCGGTCGGATATTTCACCGCCCGCAAGAACGGTACAATGTATATCGTTTTGGTTAATTTCATCCACCCTGAACTGAACGAGTCCGTTATTTACCATAATAACATCCCCGATATTCAGCTCCTCGGTCAGATGCTTGTAATTTACAGACACCTTTGTCTGATTACCTACTACATCATCGGTTGTAAATGTAAATTTATCGCCCTCTGCCAGGGAAATCTTCTTGTTTTCAAAGGTTTTGATTCTGTATTCGGGGCCTTTGGTATCAAGCATAATCGGAATAGGCAAATCAAGCTTTTTACGGACTTCTTTAACCAGATCAATTTTTATCTGGTGATCTTCGTGTGTTCCGTGAGAAAAATTAAGCCTTGCCACATTCATTCCGTTCAAACACATTTTTTCAAGTATTCCGGCATTCTCGCAAGCCGGACCAAGTGTACAAATTATTTTAGTTTTACGCATATTTCTCCTTATTCTGACTGAAATCCATACTTTATCTATACACTATTTATTATACAATTTTCAAAGTTCTTATACAATAAACTTATCAGAACTATGCTTTTTAACTTCACTTACAAATATTGTAACATATAATATGTAGTAAATCAATCGTTATATTAAATAAATT
>JAZSET010000061.1:0-9377 GCA_045531795.1 Eubacteriales bacterium
ACGAGTGGAGACTTTAAATTTTATCAGACCTCACACGCGTTATTGGTGCAGGGTGCGCCCTGCAGACCTCACACGCGTTATGGGCGCAGGGCACGCCCTGCTTATTCTCCGTAAAGTTCGTTTATTGCTTCCTGATGCTCAGGATAAGTCTTTGAAAATGTTGTTCTGCCGTCGGGACCTGAAACGAAATAATAGTATCTTGTACTGTTCGGGTACATCGCGTATCTTATTGCCTCAAGTGACGGATTTGCTATCGGTCCGGGAGGAAGTCCTCTGTTTTTGTATGTGTTATAAGGACTGTCATATGAGGTCTCTTTCAAAACTTCAGGTCTGCTTCCCGTTTCGTGCTCTATCGCATACACTATTGTTGCATCAGAGTCGAGGTAGGGGAAGTTTGCAGGACTGTTGAGCCTGTTGTGGAATACAGATGAAACATTACCGTATTCATCGGCAAAACGCACCTCTTTTTGTATGAGTGATGCAAGTGTAATAAGGTCATCGAGTGACATCTGAAGTTCATTTGCCCGTTCATAATATTCCTCGGTTATCTTATTATTGAAGTTTTCAAGCATTTTGTATATTATTGTCTCTTCGGTTGAGTCGGAGTAATAATAGTAGGTGTCGGGATAAAGATATCCATCAAGACGCCAGTATCTGTCGCTTGAAAAGCTGTCCTGATTTTCAAGGAATCTGTATTCGAAATCATACTCGTTTATGGCGCGTTTGTAGCCCTCATAAGTGCCAAGTCCCTTATCTACAAGCAGCTTTACAATCTGGTCGGTGCTGTAGCCCTCGGGTATTGTTACAACAACAGTGGTTCTTTCAGCCTTTTTCTCCTTGAACTCATAAATCATATAATCATAGTTGAGCATAGGGGAAATTTCATAGGTGCCGGGGAGATATTCTGAACTGTACTTTTTTATTTTTACGTATGTTTTGAAAACTCCGGGATATTTGATAGCTCCAGCATCGTGAAGTATGCCGGCAAGTGTTTCTGTGTCGCAGTTTTCGGGTACAACCACAGTTACGCTTTCATCGCTTTTTACAAATGCGAATACATCGTTTGCCACACTGATTACGGCAACTGCAAGTGCTACCGACACAGTTATTACTGCCACAAGGTAAATAATTGCCTTTGCAACACTCGTGAGTGCGCCTATAGCACCCTCTCTCGGCTCCGGCTCGGGATTTTCGTCAATCTCAAAGTCATCGTTTTCGGTAAAGAGTGGAGTGTACTCTTCCTTTGGCGTTTCCCCGGCTTTCTGTACCGGAGTTTTTTTCTTTACTGCATTCTCACGGGAGCTTACAATACCGCTTGAGCTTTTTTCTTTTATCTCATTCTGTTGCGGTGTCTTTTCGCCTGCATCTTTTTCAGGCTTCTTATCAGCAACACGGTTTATGATAATCGTGGATTCATTCTCCGCATTCTCTTTTGGTGTATTTGCGACCTCGTATGGCTTGCGTCTCACATATTTTCTTGGAGCAGGTGCAGCCTCAGTGTCGCTTTTCGAGCCTGAGCGTTTTTCAAGCATATCTTCAATTTCTTTAATATGCTTGAGATCACCGGTAGTATCAAAAATGCCCGTAGCATCATTCGGGATATTGTTATCGTTTTTGTTCATTTACAAAATCCTTTCGCAAATATCAGATAGATGTTATTATATATAAAATCAGGCACAGTAAGAACGGCAGACTGACAAATGCCGTTTTCAGTGTAACCTTGCCGTAGACAAAACTGTCATCACGCATCTGCGGTTCCTTGCCCATAACAAAGTAGGAGTAAAACATTTTTTCGGCACACCCGAACAAAAGTACAACAAATAACAGAAATGCTCCTGCAAAAATAAATATCATAAATATATTGTTTTTCGGTCTGTCAAGAAGCTCAAACAGATTTGTCTCTAAAAAGACCGAGTACATATTATAAAACAGCCTGATAAACATCGCTGAAAGCAGGGAGCCCGTTACATACACGGCAAATGCAAGCATTACCCCGAGAAAAAACGAAAGTATAAAGTTTTCAAGTCCGAAGTGCAGAAACGCAAACATAAGTGAGGACATCACAATAGCGCATATTCTGCCGCCGCTTCTGTATTCACTTATCATTATACCCCTGAATATGTATTCTTCAACAATTGCGGGAGTCAGCACATACGCGGCTATCAGAAACAGAGGATCCTCGGCAGGTGCAATATTTTCATAAAGTGTACGCACAAGTATCGTGTCAGAACGGGGAATACCGATCTGCTCTGATACAAATCTGATTGCACAGCTTCCTAAAATAACCGTAATTGTGCAAACAAGCACAAAGGCTATTGCGTCGGGAGTGAACATTTTTACATTTAATGTTGATATATAGCCACGCCCCTTGATTTTCGTATACAGGGCGGCGGGCAACAAAAGTATAAGAAACTGCAGTATGACAATGGATAAATATATGTTGTCCCGTCTTGCTAAAAGTGAAATATCAATATATTTTATTGCTGTAACAAGTGCGATAAGCATAATCATAAAGCAGGGTGCTAAAAATGTGTTTTTTATCTTCACTTTATTATACTTAATCCCCTTTCGCTTAAAATATAGTCTACTGCCAGATCAAATCTTCCGCGAGGTAAATTGTCAATGATAAAATCACCGTACACGATACCCGCTTTTGCTCCCTTGAAGTGCGCAAGGTATCTGTCATAGTAGCCCTTTCCGTAGCCGATTCTGTAGCCACATTTGTCATAGACCAGGGCAGGAATAAGGCAAATTGTTCCACTGTGAATGTTTTCGTCTTTTATATCATATACAGGGTTGTTTTCAGACGGCTCATTTATGCCGTAATAGCCCTTTTTAAGTTCACTTAAAGATTCTACAAAATGAAACTTCATAGTAAGGTTTTTACTGTCGCATTTCGGATAAGCGACTTTTTTTCCAAGCGCAAGTGCCGCTTCTGCAATCGGCGTTACATTTACCTCTCCCTCGAGAGGATAGTACATAAGGAGGGTGTCTGAAAAGCGAAAAGAAGCAAGAGACAAAAAACGCTCGCATATTTTAGTGTCAAGTATTCTTTTTTTTGAGGGCTCTATATTTGCTCTTTTTATTTTATATTCTTCTCTGAGCCTGTTCTTTTCACTTCTGATTTCCATTGTTTACGCTATTATACCTTTTCTTATACTTTCGCTTGTTTCTTTGGAAGTAAGTGCCTCAACGAGCATAAGACCGAAGTCAACTGCCGCACCCATACCGGCACCTGTTATTATTCTGCCGTCACGGACAACTCTGTCGCCGTTGGTTTCTGCGCCCTCAAGATATTTTTCAGATCCGGGATAGCAGGTTGCGTTTTTGCCCTTGAGAAGTCCTCTTTCGCCAAGTATTCTCGGCGCTGCGCATATAGCGGTGATAAAAGCACCGTCATTTTCCGCACGGGTGATAAACTCCCCGACAAGATCGCTTTTTCTGAGATTATCAGCACCGGGAAGTCCGCCGGGCAGTACAATCATATCAATTTTTTCATTTGAGTCCTTGATATTTTCTATAACGTCGTCACATTCTACTTTTATATTGTGAGCACCTGTAACAGTTTTTCCCGTAACGCCCACAAGTGTAACGGAAAGATTTGCGCGGCGAAGCAAATCAAGCGGAGCAAGTGCTTCAACCTCTTCAAAACCATCAGCTAAAAAAATATATATCATAAGTTATCCTTTCCGTTTACAAGCCGAGTTTGTCGTTTACAATATTTCTGATTTCATCTGCAATATCGTCAATACTGCGGATATTTTCACCATTGTAGCATTTAATTTTTGTCCAGCCGAGCTTTTCTGATGCGTAAAGTGCTGCCTCATAGCTGCGGTGAAGAAAACCGGGGTCAAGCTCGTGAATATCCTTTTTTCTGCCTGTTTCCTTTGAACGGCTCTCAATAAGTCTGAGTGAAATTTCGGGAGTCATTTCAAGGTATATTACAAGATCGGGATTTGGGAGCATAAGCTTATTATACTCAAAGTCCACAAGCCACGACAGATATTCGTCCCATTTCTCGCGTTCAAGCTTTGAAAGCTGATGTACTGCATTTGCACTTGTGTATCTGTCGGCTATAATTACAGTATCTTTGTCTTCATAATCCTTTTGCCAATCGGTGCGGAAGCTTACATATCTGTCCATTGAAAAGAAGCCTGATGCCGCATATGCGCCTGTGTCGCCTGCGGATTTTCCGAGTTCTCCCGACAAATACATTTTTACAAAGGTTGAGGAGGGAGAATCGTACATCGGGAAGCTTAATTTTCTTACTTTTATGCCTTTATCGGCAAGGGCTTTCTCTAAAAGTGCACTCTGAGTTGCCTTGCCCGAGCCGTCAAGCCCGTCTATTGCTATAAATGCCATAACCCATATCCTCCGAATTATTCAAGATCATAGGAGCTTCCCTTGACGATACTTTCCATATACTGTTCTCTTGTCCAGAGAGTAGTTCTCGGCTTCTGTCCGTCAGGCTCGGATACGATTCCGCGCTGTTCCATTATATCTATAATCTTTGCCGCTCTGCCAAAGCCTATACTTAATTTTCTCTGGAGTAGTGAAGTGGAAATTTTACCTGCGTCAACGGCAATTTCGATAGCCGCCTTGAGAAGCGGGTCGCCGCTGTTATTATCAAGCTCGCCGTCACCGAGAGTTGTTGACTTCTTGTTTCCGCAAAGTTCAGCCTCTCTTTCAATGCTTTCAACAACCTGCTTGTTGTAGTTTGCACCGCCACAGTTAGTCTTTACAAAATCGGTGATTGCCGAAACTTCGTCATCACTAACAAATGAGCCCTGTACACGGATAGGACTCTTACCTGTTGCCGCATAGAGCATATCACCCTTACCGATAAGCTTTTCCGCACCTGCAACGTCAAGTATTGTTCTTGAGTCAACGTATGATGTGGTAGTAAATGCTATTCTGTACGGGATATTTGACTTGATTGTACCTGTGATTACGTCAACTGACGGTCTCTGTGTACCGAGTATAAGATGGATACCCGCAGCTCTCGCTTTAGCCGAGAGTCTTCTTATAGACTCATCAACATCATTTGATGCGGTGAGCATAAGGTCTGCAAGCTCGTCTATAATAATGACAATCTGCGGCATATATTCCGCATCGGGGTCATCCTTCATTTTTTCATTATAGCCGTGAATGTTACGCACCGACGCGCCGTTGATAAGCTCGTATCTGCGTTCCATTTCGGTTACCGCCCAGTGGAGTGTACCTGCCGCCTTTTTCGGGTCGGTTACAACGGGCACAAGCAGATGGGGAATACCGTCATACATAGTAAATTCAACCTGCTTGGGGTCGATAAGGATAAGCTTTACTTCGTCGGGAGTTGATTTGTAGAGTATGCTTATAATTGTACTGTTTATGCAGACAGACTTACCCATACCCGTAGCACCTGCGATAAGCAGGTGAGGCATTTTTGCAATATCCATAAATATCGGTCTGCCCGTTACGTCCATACCGAGAGCAACGTGGATTTTACTCGGGTGACGCTTGAATTCTTCGTTTTCAAGAAGCTCTCTTATATAAACGAGAGATACATTCTTGTTCGGCACTTCAACGCCGACAGCCTCCATGCCGGGGATAGGAGCGACAATACGCACACCCGTTGTTGCAAGGTGGAGGGATATATCGTCAATTCTGTTTACAATGGAGTTTACCTTTGTACCGATTTCGGGAGAAAGCTCGTAACGGGTGATTGACGGGCCTCTTGAAATTGAGACAAGCTTTGTGTTGATTTTATAGCTCTTTAAGGTTTCGACAAGCTTTGTAGCTGTCTGGCGAAGCTCCTCTGTCACATCCTGATTCTTGACGGATGTGTCTTTTTTGAGCAGTGTGATCGGCGGGAACTTATAGTCCTGATGGACAGGCTTTTCCTCTTTCTTTTCTTCCATTGTGCCTACATTTCTGCGCTCAACGGTAAGCTCAGCCCTTGTTTCTTCCTCTGCTCTTGTATTTTCAAGAATATCGTCGAAAAGCTCGTCAGATTCATTCTTTTCATCATCTCCGAAAAGGGCGTCAAGGTCAACGGCGTGCGGATCATCCTGTGCTCTGACCCTCTTTGACGGAGTTTCGGGAGTGACCTTTGTTATAAAGGGAGAATTGTAGTTTTCATCTATTGTGGTTGCGTCATCATCTTCCTCTTCCTCAAGCACCTTGTTGAATATGTCAACATCAATAGGCTCAGGAGAGTTCTCTTCATCAAAATCAATGGCATCGTCTATGTCGGCATTACTTTTTTCTGCCGATTTTTTGGTAAGCACAGTCTGTTTGCGCAGTCTTTCTTTTTCACTCTGCTCATTTGCGTATTCTTCCTCGCGCTCACGCATACGGTCACGGTTTTTCCTGATAGAATACATAACGCGCAGCCATATCATATAGGGAGTTATGCCGAGCATAAACATTCCGCATACGAATACAAGCGCAAAGTTAATTATAAGTGTACCTGCAACGCCGACAAGGTTTAAGAGAAGTCCGGATATAAGACCGCCGATAACACCGCCGCCGGTAAGAGTCATTCCTGCCCTGTAGAGTGCAGGGATAGAAAAGCCGAGTCCGGCACCACCGAAAACGTGTACGAGCATTGAAACACCGACAACAAACAGCACGGAAAAGGTGATTCTTACCCCGAGACATTTTGTGTCAGCGTCATTTTTCCAGGAAAACGCCCTGACAACAAGCAAAACGGGAATAGCCCATGCTCCGTATGAGAAAAGACCGTACAGGAAATTCTTGATCCATACGCCGAATACACCCGTGGAGCCCGAAATAAGATAGCATATCACGATATATATGGCAATCAGGACCAGAACTGCCGGCATTATCTGATTTATAATTCTCTGTGAGGGGATTATCTCCTCTTTTTTATTTTCTTTTGCCTCGCTTCTTACTTCCTTTTTCTTGGAAGCGACTTTTTTTGGCGGGGCCTTTTTCTTTGAAGTCTGTGCCATTTATTACCTCACAAATGTTATTCTAATGTATTTTCACAAATTTTAATGGAATATTATTTATTATAACACACTTTTACATAAAATTCAAGTAGATTAAGGTGAGTTTATGAAAATTATAGTGAGAAACATTCTCCTGCCGGCGTTTTTCGGGATATGTGCGGGATTTATAAACGGTCTTGCGGGAACCGGAGGCGGAATAATCCTTGTATTCTATCTGAGTTATCTGATGAATAAAAAAAGCGGATATACTCCGCGCGATGTCTTTGCTACAGTAATACTGTCGATTATTCCGATGTCTGTGGTGTCGGCATATCTTTATGTATCGCAGAACAGTGTTGATATCGCTGACAGCATTCCCTATATTTTACCCGGGTTATCGGGCGGTATTATCGGCGCATTATTACTTGACAGAATAAGCGTAAAGCTACTTAAAAAAATCTTTGCGGTGATGGTGCTTTACGCGGGAATAAAATTTGTTGTGTAGGTGAAAAATGGTAGATTTTTTTGTTAGTCTGTGTGCATCAACACTGCAGGGACTCGGAGTCGGCGGAGGCGGACTGCTTGTCATATATCTCGTGCTTATAAAGAACTATGAGCAGTTATTGTCGCAGGGAATAAACCTTATATTTTTTATTTTTTCATCGCTCTCGGCAATGCTTGTGCATATAAGAAAAAGAAAAATTCCGTATCTGCTTGTTCTTGTGATATCGGCTTTCGGTGCTGTCGGTGCATTTCTCGGAAGTGTACTTGCAAGGGAAGTTGACAGTTCGCTTATAAGGATGATATTCGGCTTTTTGCTTATAATTTCGGGCAGTATTGCACTTTTTAAGTGAAAAAAGAAAAAAGTTTCGAAAAAGTCTTGACAAGCTGGCAAAAATGTGGTAGTATATACGAGTATCCGAAGACAGCAGGTCGCAGAAATGCGTAAAGATTACACCCTGCCGAGGTTAAAACAGTAACATAACATTATATGTGTGATTATTTGTCTTTCCTCAGGTTTGCTTCGGAGGAAAGTTTTTTTATTTTTCCCGGAGGTGAATTTATGCCCAGCTCAAAGATTCTTGCTGAAAAAGAACAGGCTGTTGCTGCTCTTGCTGAAAAGCTTAAGACAGCAGTATCGGGTGTACTCGTAAATTACTCAGGTATCACCGTTGAGGAGGATACAAAGCTCCGCGCTGCCTTAAGAAAGGCCGGCGTTGAGTACAAGGTAATGAAGAACTCACTCACAGGCAGAGCTTGCGATATGGTTGGATATGGTGATATGAAAGCTCACCTTGAAGGCATGACAGCTCTCGCAATTTCAGCAGAAGACCCGATTGCACCTGCAAAGATTCTTAAGGAATATGCCGATAAGGTTGAATCCTTTGAAATCAAGGCAGGATTTATCGACGGCGGCGTTGTAGATGCTGCTGCGGTAATGGCACTTGCAAGCATTCCTTCAAAGGAAGTGCTCATCGCAAAGATGCTCGGAAGCTTGCAGTCCCCTATCAGCGGACTTGCAGTTGCTCTTCAGGCTGTTGTGGACAAATCAGGCGAAGCTACAGCGTAAAAGAGAAGTGCGCATAAGCGCATAAGGGGTATGACTCAGGCCCCGAAAAAGAGTCAAAAAAATATAAAAAATATAATCACAATTAACGGAGGATTATTAAAATGGCTACAGAAAAGACAACAGCTATCCTTGAAGAAATCAAGGCTCTTACTATTCTTGAACTTTCAGACCTCGTAAAGGCAATCGAAGAAGAATTCGGCGTATCCGCAGCTCCTGTTGCAGTTGCAGCAGTAGGTGGCGCAGCAGCAGGTGCTCCTGCAGCTGAAGAAAAGACAGATTTCGACGTAGTACTTAAGTCTGCAGGCGCTAACAAGCTCGCAGTTATCAAGGTTGTACGCGAAATCACAGGTCTCGGCCTTAAGGACGCTAAGGATATGGTTGAAGGCGCTCCTAAGACAGTTAAGGAAGCAGCAGCTAAGGAAGATGCTGAAAACATCAAGAAGCAGCTCGAAGAAGCTGGCGCAGAAGTTGAACTTAAGTAAGTTTGATTTACAAAAAAATCCCGACGATTGCCCAAGTGTTCTTAAGGACACTTGGGCAGTTTTATTCGCCTTGCGGCGAGTGATATTGCTTCGCAGTGATATTTGAACTTCGTTCAAGTGATATTGCCTTGGGCAGTTTTTTGGCGAATAAAATATCACTGAAATTGTAAGATTTCAATATCACTTCCCGAAAGGGAAATATCACTCTGTGCGTTTAGCACAGAATATCACTATATAAAAATTACTACCCGAAAAAGAGTTTTGTTTTCTCTTCTTCGGGTAGTTTTGTCTTATACTGTTGCAAGCAGGAAATTTGTGTGCCAAATTTCGTTTTTATCAAAGATTACTGTCCTTAGCAACCCCGCTCTTTTCCTCAACGGTTTTTGCTCT
>JAZSET010000160.1:0-47910 GCA_045531795.1 Eubacteriales bacterium
GTTGACAAAAGTTCAGAATATGTTAAAATAGTATTGGAATGATATCTGTAAAGAGGTGTTATTGTGCAGTCACTGAAATATTTATACAGAACAGGCAGAGGACCGTCGTCGTCTCATACAATGGGACCACTTGCGGTGGCAGAGCGATTTATAAAAGAAAATCCCTCCGCCGAAAGCTATAAAGTGATATTATACGGCTCTCTTGCGAAAACAGGCAAAGGTCATATGACGGATGCTGTTTTAAAAGAGGTGTTTTCAGATAAAATTCTTGAAATCGTCTTTGATACTGAGTCTCCTACGGATTATCACCCCAATACAATGGACATTTTTGCTTATGTTTGCGGAAAAGAGACTGCCCATACGAGATTTTACAGTGTCGGCGGGGGAGAAATTGTCGCAGACGGTGAAAAGCCCGAGGAGCATAATGAAGTTTATAAAATGAACTCATTTTCTGAGATTTCTGCATACTGCCGTGAAAAAGATATGCGTATATGGCAGTACGTTGAAGAGTGTGAGGGGCCTGAAATATGGGATTATCTTTCTGAAGTATGGTCGGTTATGCAGCATGCAATCAAGGAGGGCCTCGAGACAGAGGGGATTCTCCACGGCGGTATTGGAACGCAGAGAAAAGCCCGTTATCTTTTCAGGCAAAAGCATATAGACGAAAGCGAAGAAACAAAAACAAACAGACTTATTTGCGCGTATGCCTATGCCGTGAGCGAGCAGAATGCTTCGGGCGGTAAAATTGTAACGGCTCCAACCTGCGGTGCTTGCGGTGTTGTGCCGGCAGTGCTTAAATTTTTGCAAAGTAAAAGAGGTTTTACAGATGAGCAGATAATTCACGCATTGGCAACGGCGGGTATTGTCGGCAATCTTATAAAAACAAATGCATCAATAAGCGGTGCGGAGTGCGGATGTCAGGCGGAAATAGGAACTGCCTGCTCAATGGCGGCAGCAGCGGCAGCAGAGCTTTATGAGCTTGACCTTGACCAGATAGAATATGCCGCAGAAATCTCAATAGAGCATCATCTTGGACTGACCTGTGACCCTATTCTCGGGCTTGTGCAGATACCTTGTATTGAGCGGAATGCAGTGGCAGCGATGAGGGCGCTAAACGCCGTAAATCTCGCCGATTTTCTTGCAGATTCAAGAAAAATCAGCTTTGATATGATAGTAGAAACAATGTATGAAACAGGCAAGGACTTAAAAGTAATGTACCGTGAAACCGCCGAGGGCGGACTTGCGAAAAAGTATGGGAAAATAGAATAAAACCGGAGAGCGTTAGAACTTCGCTCTAAAGGACAGTTTTCAAAAATACGGTATATCTTGAAAGAGGTATGCCGTATTTTGCGTTTGTGGACACAAATGCAGTGCTTGTCAGTAAAAATGACAACTCATAGGCGAACATAAAGAACAGACGATTTCATTCTTTTCAAAAAATCTGCGGATTTTCCGCTATATATCATTACTGTAGAAAAAAACGCAGAGCCTTAAAACTAAAGCCCTGCGTTTTTATCAGTTTAGCGGTATTATTTGGTCAAAAGCCATTGCCTTTTTCTAAAAAGTGTGGTATAATAAACGTGCTACACATCTTAATATGCCCTTTACAAGGGGGAATACTATTTTGGTAAAAATGTATTCTCTCTCCCTTTGTGATGGGTAGATGTGTAGCAACATTGAGAGGTGCATTTTTCGTGCGTCTCTCAATGGGACGCACTTTTTATTTTGGAGGAGATTATGTTTATTAGTTTTTCTAAAACTATTGCCCGATTTGGCGGTTTTAGATTGGGCATTGGAATGCGTTTGAACAAGAAAAATGCTATATGGATGTCTTTAATCGTATTATTCGTTGCTATGTTCCAACTAATGTGGTATATGTTAATTCTATGTGGATGGATGATGTATGCCGTATGCTACGGAATCTATTGGTGCATAAAGAAGATAATAGGTGCTTCATCAAAGAAACAAAACAACAAACAATCCTCCCCTACAATACAAAAATCAACACAAAATTTACAGACAGAACGAAAGGAAGAAACTCCAGCTATGACACCCGAAATGAACAACACACCGAACGAAAATCCCAACAACAAATCTCCCAAAAAGAAATCTGCCATTGTAAGATGGATTGTGGGCGGCTTCTTCGCTATGTTTGCATTAGTAAACGGTTTCCATTTTTCAAGTTTGTTTTTGCTTTGTGCCGCTTTCTTGATGTTCCCCCTGCCTTTTGTTGAAACTTTTTTTCAAAAGAAAAACATCAAGGCAATTGTTGCAATCATATTGTCTGTAGCATTGTTTTTTGCAGGTGTACTTACTTCGCCCCCCTCTGAACCTACTGACCCATCAGACGATACAACACAAACCATGGTCGATGACACCGAGGACAAAACCAACAGTTCTACTTCTAACAATGGCGGTGTGACTCAGCCCGATAATACTACTGAATCTAACAATACAACATCTAACGATAACACCACTACCGAACCCGACAATACAATATCTAACGATAATACCACTACTGAACCCAACAATACAATATCTGGTGAAGAAAAAGTTGAAATGGTATGGATTCCTTCATCGGGGACTAAATATCATTCAAAGTCTACTTGTAGTGGCATGAATTCGCCGAGACAAATTCCCCTTGAAGATGCTATAAAACAAGGGTATACAGCTTGTAAAAAGTGTCATTAACATTTATCTAATACATATAATCATTTCGGCGCTGAAACGCCGAAATGATTAACAGTAAAGCCCCCACCTTAGGCGGTGGGGGCTTTATCTACATTTCGCCAAGTAAGCGGAGAGGACATAGAGTGTAAAACATCATCTGTCTTCCTGTTGGCAGGTAACGTATTCTAATGATTTTCAAAACTGTCCTTAAGAGTACGCCGCATTTGCTTTCCGTTTTTTTGCTTTACCAATATTTTTTATCAAGGGTTCTGTATCTTATTGCTTCTGCAACATGGGCTTCGCCTATGGTTTCTGAGCCCTCAAGGTCTGCGATTGTTCTTGAAACACGGATCAGTCTGTCGTATCCGCGGGCTGAGAGGCCGAGTGAGTCATACGCCGCAGAAAGCAGTTTTGATGCGCTGTCATCAAGCTTGCAGAACCGTCTTATATGGCGCTGTCCCATTTCCGAATTTTTATAAATCATCGGTATATCCGAGTTTTCTTCAGCGCTTGCCTCGCGGTATCTGTTAAGTGCAAACTCACGGGCACGGCAGACGCGCTCGCGTATGCTTTCGGATGGCTCGGCGGGGATATTTCTTGACATATCCTCGAATGATACCGAGGGAACCTCTATCTGAATGTCTATTCTGTCGAGAAGCGGCCCGCTTATCTGTGACAGATATTTTCTTATTTCGGTGGGCTTACAGGTACATTCGTGAGTCGGGTGGCCGAAGTAGCCGCACTTGCAGGGATTCATTGCACACACAAGCATAAATGATGAGGGATATGTAAATCTTCCGGCGGTGCGTGTCACCGTTACCTGACCGTCTTCAAGCGGCTGACGGAGAGAATCTGTGATTGACTTTGGAAATTCGGGAAGCTCGTCCAGAAACAAAACGCCGTTATGTGCAAGTGAAATTTCACCGGGCATAGGTATTGTGCCGCCGCCCACAAGGCTTGTTGCTGACATTGTATGGTGAGGACTACGAAACGGACGGGTACACACAAGCGAACTGTTTGGCGGTAAAATTCCCGAAACAGAATGAATTTTGGTAACGTCTATTGCCTCTTCAAATGTAAGCTCGGGCAGTATGGTAGGAAGTCTTTTGGCAAGCATTGATTTGCCGGTACCGGGAGGGCCTATGAGCAGAATGTTGTGACCGCCCGCAGCAGCAATTTCAAGCGCTCTTTTCACCTTTGCCTGCCCCTTGACATCAGAAAAATCAAGTGCATTTCTTGAAAATTCGGCTTTGAATTTATCTTCTTCAAACACTTGCTTCTCGATAAGCTGCTTGCCGACGAGATGCACTATAAGCTCTCTTACATCGCCGACTCCGTAAACATTTATTCCGTCAACAACGGCGGCTTCGGGAGCATTTGCTTTGGGGACAAAAATGTTTTTAAAGCCCGCCTCTTTTGCGGCAAGACAGAGACAAAGGGTACCGCTTACTGCCCGAATCTCGCCGGAAAGGGAAAGTTCGCCTATAAAAACGCTGTCGGACAAGTCGACATCGGCGGGAAGCATGCCTGTAACACTCATAATTCCTGCAAGAATTGCAAGGTCATAGAAAGAGCCCTCTTTTTTGCGCGAAGCGGGAGCGAGATTGATCATAAGGTCAAATTCGGGGAAAATAAACCCGCTGTTTTCTATCGCCGTTCTGACTCTTTGCTTTGCTTCTTTAACAGAGGCGTCGGGCAGACCTACAAGCTCAAAATTCGGAAGTCTTCTTGTTGAGTTACATTCAACTGTAACTATAAAGCCGTTGATACCTAAAAGTCCTGCTGAATATACGCTTTTAAACATTGAAATATGTCCTTTCAAGTGTAATCTGATACAATTATATCATAAATGGACAAAAAAGCAAGTAAAAAATTGAAATATTGGCGTAATCCCCGGTATTGATTTTTGATAAAATCGGTGATATAATGTACACAGATGACTTGATTAAGGGTGGAAAGTGCTTTGAAAAGTAAAATATACAGAGCCTTGAAGTGGCTGCTATTTATTTTTGTGCTATCAGGCGCATTTGTTTATTTTAAGAGCTTTTCGGGCTTCCTTTTTATACTTGCAAGTATTATTGCTCTCCCCTTTTTGGGACTTGAAAAGTATTTTGAAAAAGCTTTTCCCATAGAGGGGCTCAGAGAAGTGGTGCTTGTCGGAGTTCTGGTTATTGCAATATTCTTTGCACCAGAGCTTGACTTTGACAAAAACGAGGAACTACCGTATACGCCTACCGTGAGCGAGCAGCTTGTCGCTTTGCACAGTGCACAGGATACGGTTGTTGACGATACAACCGCGGGCACAGAGTCTGAATTTGAAAGTGAAAGTGCACAGACTACTTTTGAGACGGAAAGTGTTGCTGAAACTGATGTACTTGTAACGGACCATTACATTGAAAATGCAGAAATAACATATGTTTTAAATAAAAACTCAAAGAAGTTTCACGAAATTGATTGCTCGAGTGTCAAAACCATAAAAGATAAAAACAGAGAGGATTTTACGGGTACACGTGACGAGGCTTTGTCGCTTGGATATGAACCTTGCGGAAGATGTAAGCCGTAAATAAGGAGGATATTATGAAAAATCAGAGGACTATAACTGTCAGAATAAGCGAGGATTTGCTCGGAAAGCTTGCATTTGTAAGCGAAAGCGAGGGAAGAAGCTTAAATAACCAGTTTTTGCTCTTAGCACGCAACAGTGTCGCTTATTTTGAGAAAAACAAGGGCAGAATTGACAACAAAAAAGCCACTGATGCAATAGAAAAACTCGACTGCTTAATAGATAATCCCGAGGAATAATTGTATAAAAAAACGAAAAAACAAGGGAAAAGACAAAAATTATGTAATTTTTTCGTAAATTTCGTTAAAATGTTTGCATTTACATCTTTACTTTT
Source organism: Eubacteriales bacterium (assembly GCA_045531795.1). Classification (GTDB taxonomy): domain Bacteria; phylum Bacillota; class Clostridia; order Oscillospirales; family CAG-272; genus UBA4717. The sequence goes on from JAZSET010000160.1 coordinate 5,565, forward strand.
TCTAAAAAAAATGTTATTATATATTGGAATGTGCTCACAGAGCCGTTTACATTGTTTGATAAAATAACTTTATATACAGGAGGAAACAAAACATGGCAAGAAGAAAAATCTCCATGGACGGTAACACAGCTGCGGCGCATGTAAGCTACGCCTTTACAGAAGTTGCCGGAATTTATCCTATCACTCCCTCCAGCCCTATGGCGGAAGTGACAGACACTTGGTCGGCTAACGACAAGAATATCTTTGGCGAGCCTGCAAGAAACATCTTTGGCGAAAGAGTAAAGATGATTGAAATGCAGTCTGAAGCCGGTGCCGCAGGTACCGTACACGGAAGCCTTGCAGCAGGCGCACTTACAACTACATATACAGCATCTCAGGGACTTCTCCTTATGATACCGAATATGTACAAGATCGCAGGTGAACTTCTCCCTTGCGTAATTCACGTATCTGCACGTTGCGTAGCATCACACGCACTTAATATTTTTGGTGACCACTCCGACGTATATGCTTGCCGTCAGACAGGCTTTGCTATGCTTGCTGAGTCCAATCCTCAGGAAGTTATGGACCTCGGTGCTGTTGCTCACCTTGCAACAATAAAGGGTCGTGTTCCTTTCCTTAACTTCTTCGACGGTTTCCGTACATCTCACGAAATCCAGAAGATTGAAGCATGGGAAACAGAAGACCTCAAGGAAATGGTTGACTTTGATGCAATCAAGGACTTCAGAGCACGTGCAATCAACCCCGAACACCCTGTTCTCCGCGGTTCTGCAGAAAACGGTGATATATTCTTCCAGCACAGAGAAGCCTGCAACAGATACTATGATGCACTTCCTGCAATCGTTGAAGAGTATATGGACAAGGTTAATGCCAAGATCGGTACAGATTATAAGCTCTTTAACTACTACGGTGCAAAGGATGCAGACAGAGTTATTATCGCTATGGGCTCAATCTGTGATGTTGCAGAAGAAGTTATTGACTATATGATGGCAAACGGTGAAAAGGTTGGTCTTATCAAGGTAAGACTTTACAGACCTTTCTCAGCTGAAAAGCTTATTGAAGCTATCCCTGAAACTGCTAAGAAGATCGCAGTTCTTGACAGAACAAAGGAACCCGGTTCACTTGGTGAGCCTCTCTACCTTGACGTTGTTACAGCACTTGCAACAAAGGGTATCCAGAAGACAGTAGTTGGCGGCCGTTACGGTCTCGGTTCAAAGGATACAACTCCTGCATCTGTATTTGCAGTATTTGAAAACCTCAAGCTTGACGCACCTAAGGCTAACTTCACAATCGGTATTGTGGATGACGTTACAGGTCTCTCTCTTGAAGAAAAGCCCGCTCCCGACACAGCTCCTGCAGGCACAATCGCTTGTAAGTTCTGGGGTCTTGGCGGTGACGGTACTGTTGGTGCAAACAAGAACTCCATCAAGATTATTGGTGACCACACAGATAAGTTCGTACAGGCATACTTCCAGTACGACTCAAAGAAGACAGGCGGTATCACAATTTCTCACCTCCGTTTCGGTGATAAGGCAATCAAGAGCCCTTACTACATAAACAAGGCAGACTTTGTTGCTTGTCATAATCCTTCCTACATCCTTAACGGATACAAGATCGTAAATGATGTTAAGCCCGGCGGTACATTCCTTCTCGACTGCCAGTGGGATGAAGCAGCACTTGATGCACAGCTTCCCGCATCTGTAAAGAGCTACATTGCAAACAACGATGTTCAGTTCTATACAATTGATGCTACATCTCTTGCTATCAAGGAAGTTGGTAACGCAAAGGTTAAGAACACAATTCTTCAGGCTGCATTCTTTGCTCTTGCAAAGGTTATGCCTATCGAAGAAGCTGTTGAATATATGAAGAAAGCTGCTACAAAGTCATACTCCAAGTTCGGTGATGCAGTTGTAGCACAGAACCACAAGGCTATCGAAATGGGTGCAGGCGCACTTAAGAAGGTAGACGTTCCCGCAAGCTGGAAGAATGCAGGCGAAACTGCAGCAGAAGCACCTGTAACTGGTAACCGTCCTGAGCTTGTTAAGTTCGTTAACGAAATCGTTAAGCCCGTATCCAAGATGGACGGTGATTCACTTCCCGTTTCTGCATTCGCTGATATGGCTGACGGTACATTCCCGCAGGGCTCTGCAGCATACGAAAAGCGCGGTGTTGCAGTTAGCGTTCCTGTATGGCATCCCGAAAATTGTATTCAGTGTAACAACTGTGCATTCGTTTGTCCTCATGCAGCTATCCGTCCCTTTGCTATGAGCGAAGAAGAAGCAGCGGATGCTCCTGCAAGCACAAAGTTTACAGAAAAGCCTGCAATGCAGACAAACTACAAGTTTACAATGGCAATAAGCCCGCTTGACTGTATGGGCTGTACTCTCTGCGTAAAGGCTTGTCCTACAAAGCCCGAAAAGAGAGCAATAGAGATGGTTTCCAAGGAATCTCAGCTTGATCAGCAGGCAGCATTCGATTACGCTGTTGCAAATGTTGCTGAAAAGGAACTTCCTTACAAGGAAAATTCTGTTAAGGGCAGCCAGTTCAAGCAGCCGTTACTCGAATTCTCAGGCTCTTGCGCAGGTTGTGCTGAAACATCATACGCACGCCTTATCACACAGCTCTTTGGTGAAAGAATGTACATCTCCAATGCTACAGGATGTTCATCAATCTGGGGTGGCTCTGCTCCCGCAACACCTTACACTGTAAACCGTGAAAGCGGTCGTGGACCTGCCTGGGCTAACTCACTCTTCGAGGATAATGCTGAACACGGTCTCGGTATGGCTCTCGGTCAGAAAGCAATCCGTGAAAAGCTTATCACTAAGGTAGAAGAAATGGCAGCTTCCGAAAAGGCATCTGATTCCTTCAAGGCAGCAGTTGCAGAATTTATTGCAACCAAGGAAGACGGAAAGGCTAACGAAAAGGCTACAAAGGTACTCGTTGCTGAACTTGAAAAGGCAGCAGCAGAGGGTTGTCCTACAGCTCCCGCTATCCTTGCTGAAAAGGATTACCTCTCCAAGAAGTCCGTATGGATCTTCGGTGGTGACGGTTGGGCATACGATATCGGCTTCGGCGGTCTTGACCACGTACTTGCATCCGGTGAAGATGTAAACATTATGGTATTCGATACTGAAGTTTACTCCAACACAGGCGGTCAGGCATCCAAGGCATCCAACATCGGTCAGGTTGCTCAGTTTGCCGCTGCAGGTAAGGCAATCGGAAAGAAGAACCTTGCTGAAATCGCAATGTCTTACGGTTATGTATATGTTGCTCAGGTAGCTATGGGCGCTGATATGAACCAGCTCCTCAAGGCTCTCACAGAGGCTGAAGCTTACAACGGTCCTTCAATCATTATCGGCTACGCTCCTTGTGAAATGCACGGTATTGCTAAGGGCGGTATGCAGAACTGCCAGGCAGAAATGAAGAAGGCTGTTGACGCAGGATACTGGAACCTCTTCCGTTACAATCCTACACTTGAAACAGGCAAGCTTACAATAGATTCCAAGGATCCCACAGGCGATTACAAGGAATTTATCACAAACGAAGCACGTTACTCTCGTCTTGCTAAGTCCTTCCCCGAAAGAGCAGAAGAGCTCTTCGCTAAGGCTGAGGCTGCTGCTAAGGCTAAGCACGAAAGACTTGTTAAGATGGGCGAGCTTTACAAATAAGATTTTATATCAAAGAAACGAATTCTGATTTGTAAAAAGTTTTCTGCGATATAAAAGTTAAATCAGCGCATACTTTTATAAGAGCCTCCGCTTTGGCGGAGGCTCTTGATTTTCTTTATTTTGGTGATTAAATGAAACACATAATTGTATATTTATGTTTTTTGACAGTAATGTTTTCGGGGATATTCCGGGAGCCCGGAATCGTCGGCACCTGGAAAGGTGACACGGGAATTATAGAGTTTAAAGGCTCGGGAAAGTGTGTCATAAACGGTGAAAAGAAAGGCTTTAGAAGTATATCTGACGCTCAGGTAATACTGATAGACAATTGTGGGTGCAAAAAAGTTTCATATATGATGTCATTTGATAAGCAAAGTATGTATTTTGATAATAAAAAATATACAAGAATAAGTCAGTCGGGTGCGGAAAGCTCGATTATGGAGCTTTTACTGTAGTATTCTTTTGTTTCTTTGTTGTATTCAACTACAGCCTTGTTATTTGATAAAAATTTTGTAAGCTCGTATGCGTCAAGCCAGATCTGATTCCAGCCGTCTTTTTGCGATTTGTCGAATATAATCTGCAGACCGAAATGCAGATGAGGTACATTTATATTGTTAGTGTCCTCTTTTGTGCTGTAGCCGGTCATACCAAGATATCCGATAACATCACCTGCATTTACTGTTTTTCCCTCGTACAAGTCGTTATACGGGTGTCCTTTTCTTAAATGAGCATAATAATAGTATCGTTTGCCGTCAAACGAGCGGATACCAACGCGCCAGCCTCCGTAAGTGTTCCAGCCCAAAGCCTCCACAAACCCGCTTTCTACGGCTATAATCGGCGTTCCCACAGACCCCATCATATCGTGTCCGAGATGGGGTCTTTTATATCCGAAACTTCTTGACGCACCGAAATCGTCAAAATGATTGTAATAATATCCCGAGGCAATTGGGGAAAAGACCTTTAAACCATATCTTTTTTCATAGTAAAGACCGGTATTTTCATAATCTGATTTGACTCCGTATTCACCGATCATACCGTCAAGAATTGCGCCATATGCTTTTTTGTAGTAGTTGTAGGCTTTGGGATTTGAAGCTATTTCTTCAGGAGACATTCCATCGCAAAGCTTTTTGAAAATGCTATCCATATCTGACTTTTTGTAATGTTTAAAATCACCGCCATATTTTGTACCGAGAAGCGATAAAAGCGTTACAAAATCAATGTGGGTGTCGCTCTTATAGCTGTCAATGTCATATTTTGCCGCGTCCCAGAGGGCATTTGCCGTGACATCAAAATCTATCCACTTTATGTATTTTTCATCGTTTGAAGCAAGTACAGCGTTTTTTATAATTGAAAAGTGGGTTACATAACCAAAGACAATGACGGAACATAGCATAAATATGTAAATACATTGAGTAATTCTGCGGGTATATATATTCATTTTTATCTCCTTATTTGCTCTCTATATAATTATCTATGCCGTTTGCAAGGGCAAAAGACAGAAAGATTGCCTGAAAATGAAAACATTTTGTAAATTCTCAAAAACAAGCAGAAAGGCAAATATCAATAAATTTTACGCCTGCTATTGCAATTTGCGTATTTTATGATATAATTATACTGTATAATTATTTATAATAGCGAAAGTATGCGAAAATTACTTGAAACGAAAGGTATAAAAGGGTTATGAACAGACACGAAGCGAGAGAAGCGGCACTTGGACTTGTATTTGAAAAGTCCTTTAAGCCCGAAGATGACACACAAAAGCTTTATAATATTGCAATTGATGAGCGAGAGCTTGAGGACGATGAATATGTAAGGCGTGTTATAGACGGTGTTTTTGACAATCTTGAAAAAATAGACAGTCTTATTGAAGCTTCGGCAAAGGGCTGGAAAATTAAACGCATGCCCGGGGTTTCTCTTGCAATTATGCGTATATGCGTATATGAAATGCTGTTTGAAAAAGAGATACCTGTAAATGTTTCTCTTAATGAGGCTGTAGAGCTTGCCAAAAAGTTTGACGGCGATGAAGCTCCCGCGTTTGTGAACGGTGTGCTTAACAAGGTTTCAAAAATAGGGGAGATAGCAGAAAAACAGCAGTCCTGAAAAGGGGTGGCGTGCAAAATGACAAAGCGTGTTACAATAGGCTTTGATACAAGCAATTATACTACCTCTGTTGCTGTCTTTGATATTGACAGGGGCGAAATAATTGCAAATTTAAAGACACCTCTCAGGGTGGAAAGCGGAGAAAAAGGACTCAGACAAAGCGATGCTTTGTTTTCACATATTAAAAATCTTCCTGAAATGTGCGAAAAGCTAAAGGATTATTATAAAATTTCAGAGCTGTGTGCAGTTGGCTATTCGGGATATCCGAGAGACATAGAGGGCTCGTATATGCCCTGCTTCCTTGCAGGAAAAGCTGCGGCATTCTCTCTTGCATCAAGTGGTGTGCCGATATACGACTTTTCTCATCAGGCAGGTCATATTATGGCAGCTCTGTGGCATAGCGGATGCAGAGACCTGTTAAAGCAACCGTTTTTATCCTTTCACGTTTCGGGCGGCACTACTGAACTATTGTATGTGACTCCAAAGGACTGTGGATTCGATATAAAGCTAATAGGTGAAACAGAGGATCTTAACGCAGGTCAGCTTGTAGACAGAGTTGGCGTAATGCTCGGACTTGATTTCCCCTGTGGTTCTTCGCTTGAAAAATTAGCTATGGAATTTACTTCTAAAAATAATAAATGCAGGATAATTCAAAAACCTGTAGTAAAAGATTTGATTTGTAATTTGTCGGGTGCCGAAAACAAGGCAAAAAATGCTCTTGATAATGGAATACCCAAAGAAGAAATAGCCTTTTTTGTCCTTGATTTTATTGCAAGAACACTTGATAAAATGACGCTTAACGCAAAAGAAAAATTCGGTGAGTTGCCAGTACTATTTGCAGGTGGTGTCATGAGTAACAAATACATTAAAAATTATCTGACAGCTCGTCACAAAGCGGTGTTTTCCCTGCCCGAGTATTCTTCCGATAATGCTTGCGGCACAGCAATACTTACAGCGATGAGCTACAGTGCAAATCAGGGTGAGATATGACTGACGAAAGAAATGTACTTACGGTCACACAGATAAACGAATATGTTAAAGGCATACTTGATCGTGACAATTTACTTACCTCGGTATATATAAAGGGCGAAATATCCAATTTTGTAAACCACAGAACAGGGCACTTTTATTTCACTCTGAAGGACGAGGGCTCGGCAATGCGCTCGGTAATGTTCAAGGGCTATAATGCAAAACTGAAGTTTTTGCCCGAAAACGGAATGAAAGTAATTGTTCACGGCAGAGTGTCGGGCTTTGTCCGTGGCGGAGACTATCAGTTGTATGCGGATGATATGGAGCCCGACGGCATAGGAAGTCTGTATATAAGATACGAACAACTTAAAAAGAAGCTTGAGGCGGAGGGACTTTTTGATAAAAGCCGTAAAAAACCGCTTCCGAAAATACCGTCAAGGGTTGGTATAATAACTTCTCCGACAGGTGCGGCAATCAGGGATATGGTGAATGTTACCGGCAGGCGCTTCCCTTTTGCAAAGATAATTTTATATCCGTCACTTGTGCAGGGCGAGGGCGCACCAAAGCAGTTAATTGATGCTCTTGGATACTTTAACAGCACAGACGGTGCAGATGTAATCATAATTGGTCGCGGAGGCGGCTCTATTGAGGATTTGTGGGCATTCAATGATGAGGAACTTGCCCGTGCGGTAGCAGCAAGCAGAATACCGGTTATATCTGCAGTCGGGCACGAAACAGACTTTACAATATGTGATTTTGCCGCAGATATGCGTGCGCCGACTCCCTCGGCAGCAGCAGAACTGGCGGTTCCCGATACGCTGGAACTTAAAAGAAAGTTTGCAAATGTTGTGGGCAGAATGGAACTTTCTCTTACAAAAACGGTGGAAAAATCAAGACGAAAGCTTGAAGCTCTGTCAAAGAGCAGGTCGATGACCTCGCCCAGATATATGATAGACGACAAACGAATGATGCTTCTGGGTGTATCTGAGAGACTTGATACGGCTTTCAGCAGATTTTATGACAAGAAAAAACAGACATTTGCTCTTACAACGGCAAAACTTGAGGCGCTTAATCCGATGCAGGTTATATCAAGAGGATATTCGGCAGTATTTTTAAAGGATGGTACACTTGTAAAAAGTATCGGACAGATAAAAAAAGGTGACAGCTTTGCTTTCAGAACTCACGACGGCGAGGTAGACGGAATTGTCACCGAAACGAGAAAAATAAAATCGTAACTGTGAAAGGAAGAATATTATGAGCGAGAAAAAAGTGACCTTTGAAACAGCTCTTGCAAGACTTGAGGAAATAGTAGGATTACTTGACAGCGGAAATGCACCTCTTGATAAATCTCTTGAACTTTTTGAGGAGGGCGCGGGACTTGTCAAGCTTTGCTGTTCTATGCTTGATAATGTTGAGCAGAGAGTCAAGGTGCTTACCTGCGGTGAAAACGGAGAAATGGAGGAAAAGGACCTCGGTCCTATGTCAGAATGAACAGAGCCTCTTTTGATGCGCTTCTTAAAAAAAGCGGTGATGAATTTGAAGAGTATTTTGCAAAATACTTTGCTCACAGTGACCCTGACCTTGCAAGGGTAAGTGATGGAATGAAGTACAGCGCACTCGGCGGCGGGAAAAGAATAAGACCGTTTATAGTGACACAGGTTTGTGAAATGCTCGGTGCTGACAAAGCATCGGTTATGCCTCTGGCGTGTGCGCTTGAATGTGTTCACACATATTCCCTCATTCACGATGATCTGCCGTGCATGGATAACGATGATTTCAGACGCGGAAAGCCTACCTGCCATAAAGTATACGGAGAGGAGTTTGCGCTTCTTGCGGGAGACGCACTTCTGACCTATGCCTTTGAAATAATAGCTGATGCCGACAAGCTTTCAGACAAGGGGAAAATTCAGGCGGTAAAGTATTTGTCAGCCCTTGCAGGGATTATGGGTATGGTCGGAGGTCAGACAATAGACCTTGAAAGCGAAGGAAAGAATATCAGTATAGAAAAACTTGAAAAGCTACATCGCCTTAAAACAGGGGCACTTCTCAGATGTGCGGCGCTTTTAGGTACACTTGCGTCAGACATCAGTGGCAGTGAACTTGAAAAAATAGAGGCTTATGCTTCAAAAATCGGGCTCGCATTTCAGATAGCAGATGATATACTTGATGTTACAGCGGATGAAAAGGAACTTGGGAAGCCTGTTGGCAGTGATGCTCAGAACAAAAAGGTGACTTATTTATCGTTTATGAGTATAGAAGAAGCAAAAAAATATGCAAGAGAGCTTGCAGAGCAAGCTAAAGAAAGTATCAGGGGCTTTGAAAATAACGAAAGCCTGTCATATCTTGCAGATTATATTGTTGACAGAACAAAATAAGCATTTGTTTTACAAAAGGGAAATATATGAAATATTTAAATGAACTGCTTTCAAACAGAATATTGATTGCAGCGGTAGTTTCGTGGTTTACGGCACAGTTTATTAAAATTGTGATTAACCTAATAGAAGAAAAAAAGTTTGACTTCGGACTCATAATGTCATCGGGCGGTATGCCGAGTTCTCACTCGGCTACGGTATGCGCACTTTGTCTGATGGTTATGAGAACCCACTCGCTTTCGTCAACATATTTTGCAATTTCGGTAATTTTTGCGTTTATTGTAATGTATGATGCGGCAGGAGTCAGACGGGCTGCGGGAGAGCAGGCTAAGGTTCTTAACAAAATCGTTGACGATCTGTCAAAAGGGAAAACCGAATATATGGAAAAGGACCTCAAGGAACTTATAGGACATACACCTTTCCAGGTGTTTGTGGGAGCATTACTCGGGGTTCTGATAGGTTCGGTTTTCCCTGTATAATACGGGAGAAATGATTTTATGAGGCTTGATTTGTACCTTGCAGGTAAACAACTGGCAGAGAGCCGGACAAAAGCTCTTGACACTATAAAAAAAGGCAATGTAAAGGTCAATTCGAAGATTGTTACAAAGCCCTCTTTTGATGTGGGCGAAAATGACACGGTAGAGCTGTGCGAAGAAAAATACAGATATGTCAGCCGTGCGGCAGAAAAGCTTGTCTTTGCAAAAGAAGAGTTCGGTATTGATTTTGACGGTCTTGTAGGTGTTGACCTCGGAGCATCAACGGGCGGTTTTTGCCAGGTTATGCTTGAAGACAATATAAAGGAACTTTATGCAGTTGATATTGGTCACGGACAGCTTCACAAGGAAGTAGCCAAAGACAACAGGGTAAGGGTACTTGAGGGAGTAAATGCCAGATATATTGACGAGTCCCATATCGGCAAAAAGGCAGATATAGTAACTGCAGATTTGTCATTTATTTCGCAGACTCTTGTATTTGAGGCAATTACCCGTATCCTAAAGCCGGGAGGGATATATATCGGACTTATAAAGCCTCAGTTTGAGGCAGGACGCGAAAATATAGGCAAGCACGGAATTGTAAAAAACAAAAAGGTCCATGTGGATGTAATAGAAAAAGTTGTTTGCAGTGCAAATCTGTTCGGCCTTGTTAACAAAGGCCTTGCAGTGTCTCCGATTCTCGGAGGAGATGGCAACAAGGAATTTTTAGCATATTATGTCTTTGAAGGCATATCGGGCGAAACGCCTTCAAAGGAGAAAATAACGAGGCTTGTGACAAACGATGGATAATATTTTAATAATCCCCAATTTATTTAAGGATAAGGACCTTTTTTGTGCGAAAAAGATTGCAGGACTGATACAGAATACAGGAAAGAGAGTATGCATTCCCACAGAATACAAAGAATATTTTTCTGATATGCCCGATGTAGTCTTTGATGTGGAAGATAAGCTTTTTGAAATAGCAGATCTTGCAATTTCCGCAGGCGGAGACGGTTCTATAATACATACTGCAAGAAAAGCGGCTCTCAGGGAAATCCCGATAGTCGGTGTCAATCTGGGAAGGCTCGGTTATCTTGCTGAGCTTGAATGTGATGAAAGCGATAAGCTTGTAAACATAATAAATGGGCAGTACACAACAAAAAAACGCATGATGCTTTCCTTTGAAATCGTAAAGTCGGACAAAAGTGTACAAAGCGCTTCTCCTGCGCTTAACGATGTGGTGCTTACAAGTGTCGGAAACACAAACCGAGTTGTCGATATTGAAGTATACGCAGGCAAAGATGAAATGTTTGCGGGCTTTTTCAAGGGCAACGGAATTATAGTTTCAACTCCCACAGGTTCAACGGCGTATGCACTCGCGGCGGGCGGCCCGATTGTTGACCCCCAGCTTGAATGCCTTGATGTTGTGCCGATATGCACGCACTCCTTGACTGCAAGACCGATGCTTTTTTCGGGAGAAACAGAGCTTAAGCTTGTAAATGCGGGAAGAGTAACAATAAATGTTTCGGCTGACGGAAGTGACGAGTATGTATTAGAGCCCGGAGAATATGTACGGATAAAAAAATCAGAGCATACTGCTCATTTTGTTAAAGTTGGCGGAAGCTCGTTTTACGAGGTGCTTCACAGAAAAATGACGGACAAAAACAAACGGTAAAGAAGGGTTAGATATGAAAAACGCAAGACAGGACAAAATTATTGAACTGATTTCCCAAAAGGCAATTGAAACCCAGGAGGAGCTTTCCGAGTTGCTCAGACAGAGCGGGTACAATGTAACGCAGGCGACCGTTTCCAGAGACATCAGAGAATTACAGCTTGTAAAGGCGGCAGGTCACGATGGTAAGAGCAGATATATTCATAATAAAAGCACAGATGTAAAAGCATCTCTTCACAAGAATCTGCTTGCAGCTTCGGTAAACAAGGTTGACTGTGCGGGCAATATCACGGTTGTTAAAACCATAGCAGGAATGGCACAGGGTGCAGCAGCAGCAATAGATGCTATGCATTTTGACGGTATTGTCGGCTCTGTTGCGGGAGATGATACAATAATCATTGTTGTCCGCACAGAACAGGCAGCAAAGGCTCTGAAAGAGGCAATTGAGAATTTAAAATAAGCAAATGGCGGTAAACAAAGGAAGGGTCTGTAGTTATGCTCTCGTATCTTCATATTGAAAACATTGCGGTAATAAAAAAGCTTGATATAGACTTTTCCGGTGGCTTTAGTGCACTTACGGGTGAAACCGGTGCGGGAAAGTCAATAATAATAGACGGTATAGCTCTGCTTATGGGAGCAAGAAGTTCAAGAGAGCTTATCAGAAGCGGCGAGGAATTCTGCAAGGTAAGCGGACTTTTCGGCGGACTTGACGAGGAAACTGTTAAAGCCCTTAAAGCATATGATATAGAGCCTGACGAGGAAGGCGTAATATCAATAATGCGTACAATATACGAGGACGGCAGAACGCAGGCCAAAATCAATTCTCAGTCCGTACAGGTATCCGTGCTTAAAGCGGTGTCTTCACACCTTATAAATATACAGTCCCAGCACGAAAGCCAGATATTACTTGATATTGCAAATCACATCAGATATCTTGATTTGTATGCCGATGGGGCGGGCGATTTAAGTAAGCTTAAGAGTAACTACCTTGCACTTTATAATGAGTACAGGCTGCACAGCAAAAGGCTTGATGAGCTTACGCGCGAATCGGGCGATAGAGAGCGCATGCGTGATTTGTATGAATATCAGATTAAAGATATTGACGCACTTTCGCTTTCCGAGGGAGAGGAAGATAGGCTGCAGGAAAGACGAAAGAAGCTTCAGAATGCCGAAAAACTTATAAAAGGTTCAGAATTTGTGTACAGAGCACTTTCAAGAAGCGGGGGCAGTTTGTGTGCAAGTGACCTTATTGATAAGTCGGTGTCTGCACTCGAAAAGCTCTCGGAGTATGCCAGTGAGGCAGGAGAACTTGCAGAAAAACTTAACGAATATAAGTATGAAATTGCCGATATAGGAGAGCGGGTGAGAGCATTCGTTCCTGATGATATAGATAATGCGACTCTTGAACTTGATAAAATTGAGACAAGACTTGACTCGATATCGAAGCTCAAAAGGAAATACGGAAACAGTGTGGCAGAGATACTTGCTTTTCGTGACAGGGTACAAAAGAAGCTTGATGATATAGATAACAATGACGAACTTGCAGAAAAAGAAAATAAAATAATTAAGGAGCTTTCCCTGAAGCTTAATAAATTAGCTTTGGAGATACATAGTCTGCGTGCAGAAGCAGCAAAGAAACTCGAAGACGGAATAATGGCAGAACTTGAGTATCTTGATATGAATGGCGCAAGATTTAAAATTGAGATAAAGCCCGAGAGCGACATATCAAAGTACACAAAAGAGGGCGCTGACTATGTAGAGTTTCTGATAGCGGCAAATCCCGGAGAAGAGTTAAAGCCGATGTCAAAAACCGCATCAGGAGGCGAACTTTCCCGTGTAATGCTTGCGCTCAGGAGCGTTCTTCTTGATGCAGGTGACACAAAGACAATAATATTTGATGAAATAGACACGGGAGTATCCGGAAAAACCTGTGAAAAAATCGGCAGACGACTTAAGAAGATTTCAAAGAATTCTCAGGTATTCTGCATTACCCATTCTCCTCAGGTTGCGTCACTTGCCCATACTCACTTCAAAATTTCCAAAACCGAGGTAGACGGCAGAAATGAAACAAGTGTTAAATTGCTTGACTTTGAGGAACGGGTATATGAGGTTGCAAGAATCGGAGCCGGTGTGACGGTCAGCGAAAAGCAGCTTGAAGCGGCAAGGGAAATGATTCTTGCGGGTAAAGCTATTGACTAAATGATTAGGAGGCGTTTTTGTGACAGAAGAAGTAATCAGGGACGTGTGTGAAAAATACTTCTGTAAATACGAAAAAAACTGTGAAATGAGTCGCCATACTACCTTTAAAACAGGCGGAGCGGCAGACTTTGCGGTATATCCTGATAGTGTAGAGTCGCTAAAGGGAATATGCCTGGCACTTGACAGTCTGAAAGTTAAATATATGGTAGTCGGAAACGGCTCCAATCTGTTGTTCCCTGACGAGGGCTTCAGAGGAGTGGCTGTAATAACAACAACAATGAAAAACGCCAAAGTGGTCGGCAATACAATAAAAGCAGATTGCGGAGCATCCCTTATAAAACTTTCTGTTATGGCCAGAGATAATTCCTTGAAAGGATTTGAGTTTGCCTACGGTATTCCCGGAAGTGTTGGCGGAGCAGTATATATGAATGCAGGTGCTTACGGTTCGGAAATTTCCAATATTTTAAAATCCTGCCGTGTATATGACAGAGAAAGCGGAGAAATACTCTCTTTTTGTAACAGTGAATGTGATTTTTCCTACCGCAACAGTATTTTTGAAAAAGGCAAGAACAGATATATAATACTTGACGCGGAATTTGAGCTTGAAGAGGGAAACACAGATGAGATTGGCGTGCTGATGGAAGATTATATGTCAAGGCGTCGCGACAAACAGCCTCTTGAATATCCGAGTGCTGGCAGTGCTTTCAAGCGGACAGAGGGGTATTTTACTGCAAAACTTATTGATGATGCAGGACTCAAGGGCTATACAATCGGTGGAGCTCAGGTAAGCGAGAAGCACGCAGGCTTTATAATAAACAAGGGAAATGCCACTGCAAATGATGTTAAAAGTCTGATGAAGCATATAAAGGACACGGTAAAGGAAAAATTCGGCGTTGACATTGAGGGAGAAATCAGAATCGTTGAATAAATTTTAAAATCCGGAAGGAAAGTATAGAATTTATGGAATTTACAATAATAACGGGAATGAGCGGAAGTGGTAAATCCCAGGCAGCAAATATGCTTGAAGATGCGGGATATTACTGCATAGACAATATGCCTGCAAAGCTTATGAGGGAATTTGCAAATCTGTACGGGAACTCCGGCAAGGAGGGGGCCGTTGCATTTATAATTGATGCAAGAGGCGAAAATGATTTCGGAAATCTCTTTGACAGTATGAAAGCGATAGAAGAACTCGGGCACAGCTTTAAAATGCTTTTTATAGACTGTAATGACGAGGTGCTTGTAAACAGATACAAAGAAACGCGAAGAATACATCCGCTTGCAAAGGACGGAAATATAACGATAAAGGAAGCCATAGAAAACGAAAGAAAAATATTGTCAAAGGTAAAAGACCGCGCGGATGTGGTTATAGACACAACAAAAACAACTCTTGCCCAGTTAAGAGAAAGAATATACTCTGCTATTGAGGAAACAACAGAAACAAAGATATTTGTAAGCTGTACCTCATTTGGTTTTAAGTATGGCAGTATGAGTGAGGCAGATTTGATTTTTGATGTGAGATGCTTCCCGAATCCGTTTTATATCCCTGAACTGAAGCACCATACGGGGCTTGAGCGTGATGTGCGGGAATTCGTATTTTCAAGTGAAGAAACAAAGACTTTTTTGAATAAGCTTTGCGAAATGGTGGAGTTTTTATTACCGCTTTACATAAGAGAGGGGAAAAGGCATCTGACAGTTGCTATAGGATGCACGGGAGGAAAGCACCGTTCGGTAGCAATTTCCGAGGCACTTTGCGAGTATATACAGACTAAAGGATACAGATCAGTAAGCTTCCACAGAGATATAAATAAAGAGTAATTAAAAGGAGGGATATAATGTCATTTGCAACACAGGCAAAACAGGATTTGTGCCAGATGAATGTAAAAAAAGATTGTTGCAGGCGTTCTCTCCTATACGGAATTTTACTTTTTGCTGTAAACTTTGACGAAAACAGAATAAGACTCATTACAGAAAGTGACGATACGGCAAGTCTTACACTGAAGCTTCTTCGCGAGCTTTACGGAATAGAGGGAAACTTATATGTTACCTACAAAAAGCAGTTGTCTGAAGACTCCGAGTCACAAAAGAGCAACAAAATTACGGTATCTGTAAAAGCCGATGTAATGAAAATTATGTCAAAGTTCGGTTATACTACAGATGATAAAGCATACGGAATAAACGCGGAGCTTTTCAGTTGTGAAAACTGTCGTACAGCATTTTTAAGAGGAGCATTTTTGTCATCGGGACTTATAACAAATCCAGAGAGGTCGTATCACCTTGAAATACCCGTGCGAAGCAAAGAACTTGCATATGAACTTGTAGAAATGCTAAAGCAGTCAGAAATAAGTGCGCGTCACGGCACAAGACATTCCCAGGATATGGTTTATATAAAATCAAGTGAGCAGATTGAGAATTTTCTTGCGTATATCGGTGCGTCAAATGCCCTTTTTGAAATGATGAACAGCCGGATATTAAAGGAAGCAAAAAATGATGCCAACCGACTCAGAAATTGCGATACGGCCAATCTTTTAAAAACAGTATCGGCTTCAACTCAGCAAATTGAAGCAATTAAGAAACTTTTAGACAATAACAAACTCGGGCTGTTGCCGTCAGAATTAAGGGAAACGGCACTGAAAAGGCTTGAGTTCCCCGAACTTTCGATAAAAGAGTTCGGACTTGTATTTGATCCGCCCATATCGAAGTCGGGAATAAATCACAGACTCAGAAAAATAATGGAATTTGCAGATAATAACTAAAAGGAGTGGTAAGCGTGGGAGAGTTTGTACATCTTCATTTGCATAGCGAGTACAGTTTGCTTGACGGCGCTTGCCGTATCAGGGATATTGCAAAGTGCGCAAAAAAACACGGTCACAGTGCAGTTGCCATAACAGACCATGGGGTAATGCACGGTGCACCCGAGTTTTATAAGGCGTGCAAAGACGAGGGAGTAAAACCGATTATAGGATGCGAGGTGTATGTTGCGCCAAATTCCCGCTTTGACAAGACGAAAGCAAACAATGTTGTGGGATATCATCTTGTTTTACTTGCAAAAAATGAAACAGGATACAAAAACCTTATAAAGCTTGTTACAAAGGCGCATACAGAGGGCTTTTATTCCAAACCGAGAATAGATATGGAGCTTCTTCGCGAGTACAGGGACGGTCTTGTTGTACTCTCAGGCTGTATTGCAGGACAGCTTCCAAAACTCATACTTGAGCACAATTTTGAGGGCGCACTGAAGCACGCCCTTGAAATGAAAGAGCTCTTTGACGATGACTATTATCTTGAGTTGCAGAATCACGGTCTGAGGGAAGAGGAAATAGTATTATCAGGTCTTAAACGCATTCACGAACAAACAGGTATTGAGTATGTTGCAACGGGAGACGTTCACTATATAGATAAAAAAGATGCAGATACTCAGGCTATACTTATGTGTATTCAGACGGGGAATGTCATAAAAGACGGAAGACCGATAGGCTTTGAGAATGACGAATACTACTATAAGTCAGATGATGAGATGAAATCTCTCTTCAAGGACTATGAGAGAGCGATAGAAAACACTGTAAAAATAGCCGATAAATGTAATTTTGATTTTACATTCGACGGCAGATATCTGCCAAAATTCAAGCCCGATGACGGAAGTACACCCGAGGAATATCTGAGGAAGCTCACCTACGAGGGACTTGAAAAGCGCGAAAGTGCGGGACAGATCACATATGACGGGAAATACGACAAAAAGGTATATACTGACCGAATAGAGTATGAGCTTTCTGTTATAAATTCAATGGGCTTTGCCGAGTATTACCTTGTTGTGCGTGATTTTGTGGGTTATGCAAAATCAAATGGTATTCCCGTAGGACCCGGCAGAGGCTCGGGTGCGGGAAGCCTTGTGGCATACCTTAATTATATTACCGATGTGGACTCGGTTAAATACGAGCTTCTTTTTGAACGCTTTTTAAACCCCGAGAGGGTAAGTATGCCCGACTTTGATATAGATTTTTGCTATAACAGACGGGATGAGGTTATAGAATATGTAAAAAGCCGTTATGGAGAAGAGCACGTTTCGCAGATTATTGCATTTGCGACTCTTGCTGCACGTGCTGCCGTGAGAGATGTAGGCCGTGCACTCGGTATGTCATATGCAAAGGTTGACGAGGTGGCAGCTCTTATTCCGAGAGATTTGAATGTAACAATTTCGGGACTTTTAGACGGCAGTGTAAAGCTTAAAAAGGAAAGCCTCGCTCCCGAATATATAAGAAAGTTCAGACAGGCGTATGAGTCGGATGCTGAAACAAAACGACTTATTGATGTATCTGTTGCGCTTGAGGGAATGCCGAGACATACCCAGGTGCATGCCGCAGGTGTTGTTATAACGGACAAGCCTGTATCCGACTATGTACCGCTTGCACTCAGCAAGGGTTCTGTTGTAACGCAGTACGATATGGATAAGGTGTCGTCAATAGGTCTTGTGAAGTTTGACTTTTTAGCCCTCAGGTACCTTACCATAGTGTCGGATGCAGAGGCACTTGTCAGAAAGCGTAACCCCGGTTTTGACATAGAAAAAATTCCTCTTGATGATGAAAAAACATATAAGTTCATTTCAAGCGGAAATACCGACGGACTTTTCCAGCTTGAGTCTCCCGGAATGAAAAGACTGCTCACGGAGCTTAAGCCCCAGAACATTGAAGATATAACAGCGGCAATTTCGCTATACAGACCGGGCCCTATGGACAGCATACCCGAGTATCTGAAAAACCGTGAAAATCCTGAAAAAATTGAATATAAGATACCGGCACTCAAGCCTATACTTGATGTTACAAGCGGCTGCATAATATATCAGGAGCAGGTTATGAGCATTTGCCGTGAGGTAGCAGGCTACAGCCTTGGCAGAGCCGATATTGTCAGACGAATGATGGCAAAAAAGAAGAGCGCCGAAATGGAAAAAGAAAGAGAAGTCTTTGTTTCGGGCGCAAATGATCGCGGCATAAGTAAGGAAGATGCAAACGAGCTTTACGATAAGCTTGTTAGTTTTGCAAGCTATGCTTTCAACAAAAGCCATGCCGTGGCATATTCTATTCTTGCATACCGCACAGCCTATCTCAAAGCAAGATACACAGGCGAATATATGGCGGCACTTTTAACTTCCGTGCTCGGTAATATAGGAAAGACCGCCGAATATATAGCACAGTCGGAAAAGTTCGGGGTAAAAATACTTCACCCCGACATAAACGAAAGTTTTACCGACTTTACTTATGCTGACGAAAAAATCCGCTTTGGCCTTGCGGCTATAAAAAATGTCGGGCCGGGCTTTATAGACGGCATAATTGAAGAGCGTGAAAACGGTAAGTTTGAGTCCTTTGAGGATTTCGTTTCCCGCATGAGTAAGCGGGAAATGAACAAAAGGCAGATCGAAGCCCTTATCAAGTGCGGAGCATTTGATTCTCTTGGCGTCTACCGTAGCCGACTGCTTGTTTCATACGAGGGCATTGTTGACGAGTTTGTGTCAAGTGCGCGAACTAACGCAGAGGGTCAGCTTGATTTGTTTGCCGATATTGCAAAGGCAGGCACCAAGGGCGCGTCGGTGGAATATCCCGAGATACCCGAGCTTGATTTAAGAGAAATGCTCAGGTTTGAAAAAGAGTGTGCGGGAATATATTTTTCAGGCCATATACTTGATTCATACAGCGAGCATATCGAAAAACTTGGTGCAATAAGTACGGCACTGCTTGATAGCGAAACATCTGTTGATGAAAATATGGCTGACACTGAAGAGACTTTGTTATATGAGAATGGCAGTCAGGTAGTCGTTGCGGGAATTATCAGTTCAAGAAGTGTGAAAAACACAAGAAGCGGAGAAAAAATGATGTTTCTCACTCTTGAGGATTCGGGAGGGGAAATTGAACTTATCGCTTTTCCGAAAATTCTTGCAAATTATTCTCACTTACTTGTTGTGGACTCGGCAGTAGGAGTCAGCGGAAAGCTTTCGCTTAAGGATGATGAGAGTGCAAAAATAATCGTAGACAAGCTTGTGCCACTGTCACGAAATGGACTTGATAGTGGATATGAAGTCTTTGAAAAAAGCGGAAAAAGAGAAACCGGAGCTACACAAAGAACAGAAAAAACCGCACCTGTAAACAGGAGCGGAAGATTATTTTTGCGTATAAGCTCAAAAAAGTCGGAAGAATACAGAAAAGCAGTTGTACTGTCAAAAATATTCACAGGAAGCACCCCCCTTATTTTCTACGACTGCGAAAGCGGGGAATACTCATCGCAGGAAAGAATTTCTGTAGAGGTCAGTGACTTTCTGATAAATGAGTACAAGAGCTTTTTGGGCGAAGAGAATGTTGTGTATAAGTAGTCAGCTTGTGTAAGCTTCAACAGCTGAAACAAGCTCGGCTACAGAATACAGATAAATGCCGTTTTCCAGCTGTTCTTGCTCTGCTCTTGGCAGTGTGCTTACATATACGTCAAGTTCATTTATTACACTACCGTCATTATAGTCGCATACACAGACCTTTCCGTTCACATTTCTGATAACATATATGGAAATGTCAGCGGAAGCAGGAATATATGTGTCACTCACGCTTACTGCGGTTTTGTCAAGGGCATAAATGAAAGTGAGCATACAGAGAAAGCAAAAGGCGCAGACCATTATAATTGTGGCAATAAAGGTTTTTTTAGAGACATATTTGTTGTTATAGAAGTCATTCATATATAAATACCCGTATTTTTAGTTTTGGAGATAATTAAAAATGGAAGAAATCAAAGAAATATTAGGAGCTCTGTATGAAAGCCCGATGCTCGGAGCCCTTGTCAATACCTTTGCCGTAATTATCGGAGCAGCAATAGGACTTTTGTTTAAAAAGGGTATTCCCGGACATATTGGAGATACAATAATGAAAGGTCTTGCCCTGTGTGTTCTTATTATAGGTATTCAGGGAATCGTAAAGGGCGAAAAAATGCTTGTTACAATATTATCTATTGTTTTGGGCGGACTTATAGGCGAGCTTTGCCATATTGACGACGGAATTAAATGGCTTGGCAATTTTGCAGAAAGAAAACTAAAAAAGAGTGACGGCGGGGTTTCGGTTTCAGAGGGCTTTGTAACGGCAAGTCTGCTCTTTATTGTGGGAGCAATGGCGGTTGTCGGCTCTCTCCAGAGCGGACTTTTACACGACCACAGCACAACATTTGCAAAAAGCACTATTGACTTTGTATCAGCAATAATTTTCGCTTCATCAATGGGAATAGGCGTAATGCTTTCAGGCGTTGCCGTATTTGTGTATCAGGGGACACTGACTTTGTGTGCGGGACTTCTTATGCCGCTTTTAAATGATATTACGATAAATGAAATGGCAGTTACCGGTTCAATACTGATTATTGCCCTTTCACTTAATATGCTCGGACTTACAAAAATCAAGGTTATAAACTTTCTGCCTGCAATATTTTTACCAATATTGCTCTGCAGATTTATGTGACTTGTTTTGTAATTCTATTATTGCCGATTATTCACAAAGTATTCAAAAATAAGGGTTATACTGATAGGGAATAAATTGAAATACTAACAGCAGAAATAAAAAACAAACATCTGAAAGGAACAATGCCGACAAATGAGCAAATTACAAACAACACCAAAAAAGGCAAGAAATGGCGCAGGAGTACTCACGAAGATACTTACCTATGCATTAAATGTCATCCTGACATTGCTTTTAATCCTGTTTATAACCGGAATTATAGTCGGTTGTACCTTTGCCGTATATATAAATCAGTATCTGGATCCCGAGATTGACGAATCACTGCTTGCTGTGGGACAGAGCCTTACTTCAAAGGTTTATTACTATGATTACGAAGACCGTGAATACAGAGTCGGAGAAGCGGTTGAGATTGAGGATCAGAGACTTTACGGCGCACAGAACAATATCTGGGTCAGCTACACCGACATTCCCGAAAATCTTGTTGATGCATTCGTGTCAATTGAGGACCACCGTTTCTGGGAGCATAATGGAGTTGACTGGTACAGAACAGCAGGTGCTGTTGTTAACTTTGTAACCTCGTATACAGGCCGTTACGGCGGTTCTACAATAACACAGCAGTTTATCAAAAACTTTACAATGGAAAATGATGTTACAATCCAGCGTAAGGTTCAGGAAATCCTGCGTGCTTTGAACCTTGAAAAGAAAAAAGAAAAAACAGAGATAATGGAAATGTATCTGAATACGATTTTCTTATCTCAGAACTGTAACGGAGTACAGGCGGCTGCATACACATATTTCGGCAAAGACGTGTCAGAACTGTCTCTTATAGAATGTGCGGCAATTGCGTGTATAACAAACGCTCCCACAAAGTATGACCCTGTTATAAACCCCGATAACAACAAGGAAAGACGAAATACCGTTCTCGATATGATGCTCAAGTATGAGTATATAACAAAGGAAGAGTATGACGAAGCATACGACAAGGACCTTGAATTAAACTACAAGGGCCGTGCGGTTACAACTTCAAACACATCAAACAGCTGGTATACAGACGCGGTGATTGATGATGTTATTGACGCACTTGTGGAAGAATACGGCTTTACAAAAGAGTATGCCTCCAACCTTGTATGGACAGGCGGACTTCAGATATATACTCTTATGGACCCCGAGGTTCAGAAAACTCTTGAAGAGGCATACGAAAACGAAAATACTTTCCCGAAAGCAAACAATGCCATTCAGCCTCAGTCTGCGATGGTAGTAATTGATCCCAAAACGGGAGATGTTCTCGGACTTGTGGGTGCAAGAGGCGAAAAGACAAGTAACCGTGTGCTTAACCGCGCAACGCATACAACACGCTCGCCCGGTTCATCAATAAAGCCGCTTTCAACTTACGGACCGGCACTTGAATATAATCTTATAACCTACGGAAGTGTGTTTGATGATGTTCCCGTTACCTTTAATGTAAAGGAATATACCGAAAAAGAGGTAGAAAAGCTTCCAAAGGATGAAAACGGAGAAACAGTATATCCCGATCCTACACCGTACCCGAAGAACTTACCTTATGTTTATAACGGACTTACAACAGTTCACGATGCGTTGCGTCGCTCGGTAAATACAGTTTCGGTGCGTATTCTTGATGAGGTCGGAATAGAAAATTCCTTTGATTTTGTAAAGAATAAGCTCCATATGGACAGCTTTATCGAATATGCAGAGGTCAACGGAAAGATTCTTTCGGATAAAACAGTATCTGCTCTTGCAATGGGCGGTATGACCTATGGTGTAACTGTCCTTGAGATGACAGCAGCATATCAGATATATGCAAATAACGGCGTATATAATAAGCCGAGAATGTGGGATAAGGTTGTAGACAGCCAGGGTAATGTAATACTTGAAAACAAGCCCGAAAGCGAAGTCGTTATGAGCGAGCAGAATGCCTCTATTATGGTAAAGATGCTCGAGGATGTTGTAAAGAGCGGTACCGCAGCAGATATAACACTCAAGAACAAGGTAAGTACTGCAGGTAAGACCGGTACAACAAACGATGACTATGACCGTTGGTTTGTAGGCTTCACACCCTATTACGTATCAGGTATCTGGTTTGGCTACGATACCCCTCAGTCCCTTTATAATATACCCTCGAGTCCTACAACAAAACCCTGGGACAATATAATGACAAAGCTTCATGAGGATATTATTGCACAGGCAAATGCAGGCACAGAGCCACTTCGTAAGTTTAGGCTTGCAGACGGAATTCAGACTGCTGAATACTGCAGGGATTCGGGCAAACTTGTGACCGAGGCGTGTTCACTTGACCCGAGAGGAAACCGTAAAGAAACAGGATACTTTACAAGTTCAACAGTTCCGACAGAGTATTGCGACTGTCATATACTTGTAGATTATGACAAGGAAACAGGCGGTGTTGTAATAAATGGTTGTCCAAAAGAAAATATTACAAAGGTCGGAATGATTCAGGCAGACAGAGTATTCCCCATTGATGTTACAGTTACAGACGCACAGTATGTGTATAAGCCTCTGCCAAAGGGGCTCGAGCCCGGACTCTGGTGGGGTATTCCCTTCTTTGACAATATTATACCTGAGGGTACCTTTATCGGCATAACAGACCTTAATGGCGGCAGACAGTTCAATGCAGCTTGTTATGAGCATTATACTTCAGACGGCGTTGTCGAACAGCCTGATGAGACTGAAGAAGATACCGGCGACAGCAATTTCTTTGATGAAGAAGAACAGCGCGACCCCGACAATGAAGTGTTCGAAGACGAACCGGAAGACACGGAACGCGAGGCCGAGGATACCGAAGAGAAAGAAACAACAGCAGAAGAAGAAACAATGCCGTCGTGGCTTATGTAAAGTAATATAAGCGAAAATCACCTCATAGTATGTTATGAGGTGATTTTTTTGAAAAACAAATTAAAATGTTCTTTTAAAAATAAAATACGCAGTGAACTTTCCTGTATTGATTGGAAAATCGTTATTATCAGTGCGGTGGTTTGCCTTGTGCTCGGATTCATATCTGCAAGTATCGCGGGTAATTTCAGCTTGTACAGTACCTTGTGTCTTCCCGCATTTGCACCTCCCGCATTTGCTTTTCCCATTATCTGGACTATACTTTACATTCTTATAGGGGCGGCAACGGGAATTGTGATATCAACAAAGGACAAATGTGTAGCAGTACAGAGAAGCAAGGGACTTTTGTATTTTGCTGTAATGTTTCTCTTGAATCTTGCCTGGTCACCGATATTTTTCGGTGCAGAACTCTTTTTTATTGCCTTTGTAGTAATATGCGCTATGATAGCTCTTACATTTTTTGTGATTCTTTGTTACAGTAATATCAGTTTTATAAGTGCTGCCATAATGTTTATATACTGGCTGTGGCTCACATTTGCTGCCTACCTTAATTTGTCAATTATATTTCTTAATCCTTAAAAAACAGTTAAATATATTGACAAAACTTAAAAAAAATAGTATACTCTACATAGGAATTGAAGGCGGTGATTGAGTTTGCTTTCAAATCAAGTATAATTAAAATTCCGCTATGCGGATACGGAGGTCGAAATGAAAACAACAAAAATTGTAATTGCACTCACACTCGTTCTTGTAGCACTTCTTTCAATTTGCTCCTGCGGCAAAGAAGATGAAATTACAGCGGGTGATTTCAGTGTAAATGTAATAATCAGCTCTGATGAATACGGCACTCTTGCCGAGGGCGTTGTGGGTCTTGATGACGGTGCAACTGCACTCAGTGCTATAACAAAGTTCTGTGATGCAGAGGGTATTGAATATAAGCTTGACACTGATGTTACATCAGTAAAGGCTCTTGGCGATTACAAAGAGGTTGAACGCCAGAAGCTGAGCTATTACTGGCAGTACACAGTTAATGGCAAGGAGCTTCCCGGCAGAGCAGGTGAAAATACTGTAAGCGAGGGCGATGAAATAAGATATAACTATACTTTCGTGCCTACAGGAGACTATGTAACTGTAAGCTTTGAAGCAGAGGGCGAAGTTATAGTTAAGGATACAGTAGTTGTTTTCGGTAAAAACGACACCGTTCTCGATTCTGCTCTTGACGCACTTAAGAGAACAGACTATGACTATGATAAGTCAGCAGACGGAAAGAGACTTCAGTATGTAGATGACTATCTTGCAAAGGTAACTCCTACATATGACGAAAGCTGGACATTCACCGTAAATGGCAAGGCAGTTGCAGGAAATCCCGAGGCGGGTGATGTTCCTGTTGCAAACAAAGATAAGATAGTATTTACATTTGTAAGAGAAGACAAAGAACTCGCAGAAACAAACGCATAAACAGTTTCTCCGCTCACTTTTGGTGGGCGGAGAAAATTTGTTTTAAGAATATACAAGATAAACTTGACAAAGGTATAAAAAATCTGTATAATATTTGTTGGAAGTAAAAGCATAAAAATATGCGAAGCGGGCGAAAGCAAATTCGCCTGATAAGAAAGGAATGGTAATAAAAATGTTAGTATCGGCAAAGGAAATGCTACTCAAGGCTAAAGAGGGTAAGTATGCTGTAGGTCAGTTCAATATCAATAACCTTGAATGGACTAAGGCTATACTCCAGACAGCACAGGAAAACAACTCTCCTGTAATACTCGGTGTATCTGAGGGTGCAGGTAAGTATATGTGCGGATACAAGACCATTGTTGGTATGGTTGAGGGTATGATTGAAGGTCTCGGTATTACTGTACCTGTAGCACTTCATCTTGACCACGGCAGCTATGAGCACGCTTTCAAGGTAATTGAAGCAGGATTTTCTTCTGTAATGTTTGATGGCTCACATTATGCTATCGATGAAAACATCGAAAAGACAAAGGAAATAATCAAGTATGCACACGATAAGGGCATCTCTGTTGAAGCAGAGGTTGGTGCTATCGGCGGTGAAGAAGACGGCGTTGTCGGCGGCGGCGAGGTTGCTGATGTTAACGAATGTAAGATGATCGCTGATCTTGGTGTTGATATGCTCGCAGCAGGTATCGGTAACATTCACGGAAAGTACCCCGAAAACTGGGCAGGACTTCGTTTTGATGTTCTTGAAGAAATCTCCAAGGCTACAACTCCTATGCCTTTAGTTCTTCACGGTGGTACAGGTATTCCGGAAGATATGATTAAGAAAGCAATTTCACTTGGTGTATCCAAGATAAATGTAAATACAGAATGTCAGCTTGCATTTGCAGCAGCAACAAGAAAGTATGTAGAGGCAGGCAAGGATCTCCAGGGCAAGGGCTTTGACCCCAGAAAGCTTCTCGCTGACGGCGTTGAAGCAATCAAGGCAACTGTTAAGGAAAAGATGGAACTCTTCGGTTCTGTAAACAAGGCTTAATTCAGTAAGTACAAAAAACGGTGCGGAAATTTCCGCACCGTTTTTATATTGCTTCAATTATTGTATTATAGTATTTTTCCTGAAAAGACACTGACTCTGCCATTTCTTTATCCGTAAAACTCATGCCGTCGGGAGCCCCGATAAGCTTATCTTCAACATCGTTTGCTCTGTGTGCAATCCCGATTATGCGCACACGGCATTTATCAACCGGCTCTTGTATTCCGAGCACATACACATCAAGCTCTTCGCCGTCACCGCCTATAACCCCGGGGATAAATCCGTAGTTTATGGGATAGTGAAGATCGTAGTCCTTTTTGTGATGTACGTATCCGACAGGTCTGTCTATCTCAACATCTACAAGCTTACCGAGATAGCCTCTTACCTGTGTTTTTCTTTCTTCGAATGTCATAATCTTTCCTCTCGGACTCTTAAAAACTTTTTACTATGTCTTTAAAGCGGTTGCCTCTTTCTTCAAAGTTTCTGAATTTGTCAAAGCTTGCCGAGGCAGGAGTCAACACCACAGCCTCACCGCTGAGAGCGATGCTTCTAGCGCATTCAATTGCTTCTTTGAAATCGTCAATCATATGTATTTCGGGAGTAAATGTACGGGCATACTCACATTCTTCAATAGCCTTTTTTATTTTCGGGGCTGTTGCTCCTGTGAGCACTACTGCGCGCGTATGCTTGCATACACAGTCGCCCATAACATCATAGGGAATATTTTTGTCATATCCACCCATTATGGCAATTACTTTTTTGACTTTAAAGGCTTCGAGTGCTGCCATAGTACGGGAGGGGCTTGAGTCTATTGAGCTGTTGTAATAATTTACACCGTTTATCTCACGCACAAATTCGCATCTGTGTTCAACACCACTAAAGCTGCAGGCAATCTTCTTAAATACAGATGTGTCTGTTTTGCCGTAAAGCAGGGCAATAGCAGCCATATAGTTCTGGACATTGTGTCTGCCCGGAATAATTATGTCGCTTTCATTCATAATAAATGTGTCAGAGCCGTCTTTCTCCCTCACAAAAATCTGCTCGTTTTTCGTGTACACTACGAGATGATTTCCGGGGATATCTTTTACATCACCTGATGTAAAAAAGCGGATTTCGGGACCAATAGACGCGTCCTTTGCCATTTCACGGGTAATGTCATTTTCATAATTAAGAACGAGCACACCCTCGTCCATATAGGAGAATATACGGCGTTTTGAGTCTATGTATTCATCATAGTCCGTGTGCCAGTCAAGGTGATTCGGGGAAACATTTGTGATAATTGCACCGTCCGGTCTTCCTTCCATTGCGTGAAGCTGGAAGCTTGAAAGCTCAAGCACCGCAGTATCGGTATTTTGTATTTCCTTAACCTGTGCCAATAAGGGCTTCCCGATATTTCCGCCTACATATATTTTTTTGTCTGTGTTTTTATAATGCTCACTCAGCATAAGGTAAATGAGAGTAGTGGTTGTGGTTTTGCCGTCGCTTCCTGTTATTGCAAACTTTTCACAGTCAGAGAGCGCAAAGAAAAGTTCCATTTCCGAGGTTAGTACAGAGCCGTTTTCGACTGCTTTGGGAAGAGCTCCCGCATCTTTTCTTATACCGGGGGCTTTTATTATAATATCCTCATCAAAAAAGTCAAGGTACTTTTCTCCAAGATATAATTTTACATTTTTCTTTTCAAGCTTTTCTATAAATTCAGGGTCGAATTTGTCGTAAGTTTTCTTATCGTGACCCGTTACAATTGCCCCTGCCTCTGTCAGAAAATCTATAAGCGGGGTGTTGGAAATTCCAAGACCTACAAGGGCAATTCTTTTGCCGTTTACATAGCTTAAGAATTTTTCGATTTTATTCAAAATATCCTCTTTTCTGCCTTGCTTTCAGGGCGTTTTACTACAGTATATGTTTATACGGAATATTCGTTATATTTCTTCGCTCTTAAGTGCCTTGAGGGCAAAATATACGCTGACATTTGCTTCGGCATCGCAAAAGGCTCTGTGAGCCTCCGTCTGTTTTATTCCGAAAAGTTCGCTTAAATATTCAAGTCTGATTTTTTGCCAGCCGTATTTGTCTTTTAATCGTGCCGCATAGTCGCAGGTGTCAAAATATTTGTTTTTGAACTCGATGCCACATCTTGCGCACACTCTGCAGATAAAGGGCAGGTCACTTGATTTAATGCTGTGACCTACAAGGATTGAGTCGCCTGCAAATTCTACAAATTTTTTTACTACTTCATCTACACCCGGCTTGTCCGCTACCATTTCGTCCGTGATATGGGTAAGCTTGACAACATGTGGAGTAATACTGCGGCCGGGGTTTGCAAGCATTGAAAATCTGTCTGTGATAACACCGTTTTCAACCTTTACCGCGCCGATTTCCATAATCTCAGAGGGAGCATCGCCGTTGGCTGCGCCGAATGAGCCTGTTGTTTCAATATCAAGTGCGACAAAGGAGTCGAAGTCAGGCTCCTTTATTTCGTGCAATACTGTGGTGTACGAAGACGATCTGACATAAAAATCTATGTTCATAAGCTTCAGCTGGTCGAGAGTTCTGAGGAACGAGTCCTCGTCACAGTGAAGCACGATGTCTCCCTGACCTGAAGCATTGTCAAGGGTGCGTACAACACCCGGGAGTCTGCCGTTTGCCGCTTTGACTATTGATTCCTTGAAGTTTATTACATCCTCAATAGACAATGTTTCAAAATATTTTGCAAGAAGAACAGGGGCAAGGCTTTGAGAGGTGGTCTCAATTGATGAAATATCAACTGCCGTACGGCCTATTTTTTCGATTATTGCGTTTTTTGTTCCCGTTGTCAGCGTTGTTGCATCAATCCACTTTTTTTCTATAAAAGCGGGACTTTCAAATACCGATTCTGCGTGGGAGCCGAGTATTTTTGCATTTTCATAGAAAAACGCGGCGATTGAGGCAAGTACCTTTTTGTGCTTTTGAGTCTTATGAAGAGAAAGACTTTCATCAATTGCCGCAAGAGGGGTATCCACAAGTGCCAGAAGTTGCATCAGGGAGAATTTTGCCTCCTCTAAAGGCATACTGTAGACATTTATTGCCTCTCTGAGACTGTTTTCAAGCTCGCTTTTCAGTTTCAGCAGCATTTTTTTGTCTTTAGATGCTTTTGCGGGATTTTCTGCGTAGTCGTAATCTGTAAAGGGCTTCGTTTCACGCAGCACATACTGTCTTACTTCGTCGAAATTATCTATACTGATTTTCCCGGGCTTGCGGGAAACCTTGATCTCTGCTTTTTTCATCTGGGACAGGGCTCCTTTTTACAAATCTAAAATAAAGTATAACATACCTATACTATTTTTGCAATAGACTGGCGTTATTTTTGAGTAAAAAGTGTCAAAGCCGTCAATGATAACTACAGATAATTAAGTTTAGTCGGAGTGTTTGTATGGTGTCTTTTGGCGAGAATGTCCTGGTGTGGGAAATTGGTGCGATTTTATACGGTTTTATCGAGATACTCTGGAGAGGATACACCCATTGGAGTATGCTAATAACGGGAGGGCTGTGTCTCTTGATTATTTACAAGGTAGCATCCTGCAAAAGTAAGCTTTTGTCAAAAGCATTTATTTGTATGCTGCTTATAACGGCTGTAGAGCTTTTTGTGGGTATTATTGTAAATATAATATTAAAGCTTGATGTGTGGGACTACTCTTTGCTTCCGTTCAATTTTCTGGGACAAATATGTTTAAGATACAGCCTTTTTTGGTTAATACTTTCTGTACCTGCGATACTTTTGTGTCAAAAAATTAAAAGACTTTTTGCTTATTCAGGTGAAAATTCGGCAATTTCATAAGGAAAGTGCGGTAATATTTTTTGATTTGTCACAAGTGTCCCGTCTGATATGTATTTGTTGTCAAGATAAACTGTGCAATTTTCGTCTGTCTTCAGACAAAGTGCCTCAACATCGTTTTCATATACTCCGTGAGAGCCCTTTATAAGAATATCTGCACTTTCAAGCATTTTTTCAAAAACAGCAAAATCTGCACACTTTTCGTTATATGAACCGGTATATACAATGCTTGTGTCTCCTGCCTCTATACTGAAAGCGATTCTCGGATGAGTTGATTTTACCCTGTCAAGCTTAAGCGGTTGAATCGTTATATTATTAAAATCCGGTTTGTTTTCAAGGTCGTAATAATGGGTTTCAATTTTTAAAGATTTGCAAAGAGCTTCAAGCTCCTCGGAGTATTCTTTGTCTGTTTCGTTTTGAGGAACGGGAAGATAAAGTTTTCTTATAAGGGTGTAATCACTGATACCTTTCAGTGCCTTAATGTGATTGTAGTGATAGTGAGTCAAAAGGTAACAGTCTATGTCGGTATCAAGATAGTTATAAACGGTTTGAACCTGTGAAGTATAGCTTTCAGATGAGCCATCGGTAATATCTGCTATCATACTGTTTCTGCCGTCGCTTATCACAAAGCTGTCATTTTCGCCGTCGGACACAATACTTATATGATTGTCGTTTCTGAATACATAAAGGTCGATATTTACAGTGATAAGTGAAATTAAAGAGAATACGGCAGAAAAAACAAGAAAATGTTTTATGCTGAAATTCCTGATTACGAAAAAAGCAAGAACTATAATAAACAAAGCCGCGAGAGTATATATAACAATTGGCTTTGCAGAAAACACAAAGCCGTTAAGGCGAGAGCAATAAGATGCAATATCGGTTATAACTTCGCACAAAAGCTCGGACAGTGAAATAAACAGTCCTGATAACACAGGCTTTGAGACAAAAATCAGAGAAAACGCAGAGGTTATCATAAATGCCACAATAAGCGGAGAGAAGATTAGTGTTGTAATCACACTTAAAACAGAAATACTGTCAAAGAGGAATACTGATGCCAGTGTAACAAAAACTCCGGCCGAAAAGGACATCATTATACCGTCAAAAATGTATCTCACTATTCTTAACGGGATGACCTGTTTGAATGGGTTACCGAAAAGTTTAACCGAAGCCTTTTGAAATATTCTCATAAATAAGGTTATGCCAAACGTTGCGGCAAAAGACAGAATGAGTCCTGCATCAAGAATAGCATACGGGTCAGATATCACGATAAATGTAACGGTTGCAAAAAGAGCAGTAAGCGGGTCGGTTTTGTCGCGCAAAAGGTACCCTGCCTGATAATAAATAAGCATTATTCCCGCCCTCAGAATTGATGGGGAGGCGCCTGTGATAAGCATAATAAAAACAGTCAGAATAATAACTATTATGAACCTGGCTTTGCTATTCAGAACAATAAAATTGATAAAGAACATAATAAACCCGATTATCAGTGCCAGGTGCATACCGCTAAGGGCTATGAGATGAGAAATTCCGCTTCTTCTGAAGTTCCGCACTACAACATCAGATAGATCGTATCTGTCGCCGAGCAGCAGTGCTTTTGCAAGTGAAGATGCTTGCGGCGATAACAGCCGGTCAAATTTATAGCCAAGACGGTCTCCGAGTGAATTTATGTATGAAACAAAAGATGTTTTGTGCCCACTTATTACAAAGTGCTCACTGTCACTGCAGATAGCGCTGTATAAAAGCATTTGGCGTTTTCTCATAATCGGAGAATAATAAAGAGAATCATCAAGAGACTCGAGCGTTGCGTCTGTTGTAAATATGTCACCGACCTTTATCTGCGGGGAAAATTCGGTAAACACTGTTGCCGTGAAATCGCATTTTTCTGAGTTTACGGCAGTTACATTTGCTGTGAAGGAAGCATAATCGCTTTGTTCCGTGTTGATTTTTGTAACACAAGCGGTAATGTTTACAGTCTCTCCGTCAAGGCTGTTGTCCGAAAACTTCACGTTAAACATAAATAAAGGCATAAGCGATGAGATTACAGTCACAGTCAGACAAACGAGGGCTAAAACAGTGTTGTATGTAAAGGGGAATTTCTTAAAAAGTCTGTACGCAACCAAAACAGCGCCGACTGTCAAGGCAAAAGAAATATATGCAATAATGTAAGGAATACGGTTGTCGATTACAGAGAAAATAAAAAGCGAAGATAAAAAGGAGAATGCAATACACACAAGAGGTCGATTCTTGAAAATATTCAAAGATATCATCTCCTTTTTGAGAAAAATAAAAACTTACATATAAAATGCTTGACAAATCCTGTATGTTGTGTTATAATATCGTCGTTGTAAAAATACAGGGGTATAGCTCAGTTGGTAGAGCAGCGGTCTCCAAAACCGCGTGTCCAGAGTTCGAGTCTTTGTGCCCCTGCCATCAAAAACACCGAAAATCCTTTGTTTATAAAGGGCTTCGGTGTTTTTTGATTTTTTCTGATAATTAACAAAAGTTTACAAATAATGCTTATTTTTCATTGTTTTTCCCTGATTTTATAGCTTTATTTTGTCAAAAATTTTGTCAGAATTTTTTATACAAAAATAAATTTTTCATAGAAATAAAATCGATAAAACACGAAAAATATTGCCACAATTATAACATTTTTGAATGATTATGTCAAGCAAAGAAAAAAGCTCTTCTCTGCATAATAAGCAGCGAAGAGCTTTTTGTGTTTATATTAAATTTTGAATTCTTTAAGTAATTTTTCTTTTCTTTTTTCTGCCTGGTGAATATATGTTTTTTGTGTAAAAGAAACATCAGAGTGGCGAAGCTGTTCAGAAACAAATTTTGAGTCGCCGTCAGTTTCTTCGTAGAGTTTGGAAGCATATGTGTGTCGGAGTGAGTGCATTCCGTGTTGTTCAACATTTGCCTGACGTAAAAGATTATAAAAACGTTTTGCTAAAGCACGTACTCCGATTGGGCGCTCGCCGTTGTGAAGAATATATCCGTTGTACCCGTCCTCTTCCTGCGATTTTAGTTTTTTAATCAACTCTATTGCATAGGGGGATATAGTTAAAACCTTTTTACTTTCTTGTGTCTTGACGCTTGAGACAATATCAGGTCGTTTGCCCGTTGGCATTCCATTTTCATCACGTTCTTTGACTGAGATTACATTGTTCCTTATGGCTACGGTTCGATTTTCAAAGTCGAAGTCAGAATATTTCAAAGCGGCAGCTTCTCCGCAACGAAGGCCGGTGTTAAGTATAAATAACAGATATTCTCCTTGCTTCAGGAAAAATGGTCCGTTGTGCATCGGTTGACCATTTTTAGGGTGAATGTAGTCAAGATAATACCCATTCTCTATAATATCCTTCATTCTGTCAATTTCTTCGTCTGTAAAGCAATGAATATCGCTTTGATCTATCTGACTCTTCAAGCGTCTGTTTAACAGTTTAAACTCGTATTCGCTGATAGCACGACCGTTTTTGATTTTTTCTTTTATTTCATTTTGAGATTCACGTAACTGTTCTTGAGTTTGCAGTACGGCTTCTTTTTTGTAAAACTCATATTTAGTCATAGGATTTCTGATTATTTCATCTTCCGAGTACTTGAAAAAAGCAGACAAAAACTGTTGTATCTTCTTTAGTGTCGAAAATGAATATCCTTTATTTAAATTATAATCCATAATGCTTTCAATGTGTTTTTTAGTAACATCAGTAAGCTTTATTGCATCAAAATTACAATCTTTCAAAGCAGGCAATATCTGATAAATGAATGTTTCTTCGAGGCGGTCAAATGAAGTTGCTTTTATCTTGCGATATTTGTGATTGTATAGCCATTCGTTCATTTTTGTGATAAACAGTGCAGAAGTGAACTTTCTGTTTTGCATTTCTTCAATTTGCTCACTAATGAATTTAGCACGTTTTATCTTGATCTCGTTGTCATCGCAACCATATATCGAGTGATAGTGCCAGGTTTTATTGCCGCTTTCATCGATATCATAATAAACGGGGACGTTACAAAAACGTCTCCCGTCCTTTTTCTGTGTGATTCTGAAATTTTTATATAATAATGATTCATTGTATTCGATATAAACTCTCATTTGTTATCTCCTTTTATGATGCCA
The DNA here is from genome assembly GCA_045531795.1 of Eubacteriales bacterium. Taxonomy (GTDB): domain Bacteria; phylum Bacillota; class Clostridia; order Oscillospirales; family CAG-272; genus UBA4717. The sequence continues at coordinate 39,768 of JAZSET010000160.1, forward strand.
CACTTAATTTGTATCCGCCGATGCATTTAGGAAGCGTATCGAGCCATTCAACAAATTTTCTTGTTTCTATAAGTTTGCGGCCCTCAAGTTCAAAGCTCGGAAATGATTTTTGCTTGAAAAGCTCGTATCCTCTATCTTTCCCGCACTTAAGTTCGTTCATTACGTTTGATACGCTCATACACGTTCCGTAAGTATTTAAAAGGTAATTATATTCGAATTCAATTGTGTTTATCTTGTTATTACTCATATTATGTCTCCTTCTATCTATATTGTTTGTATACTCATAATTGTATTTATTTTACCAGCATATAATTTGCAACCGTAACCGTGTTTCTGAAATGCGCAAGGTGCCAAAAGGAAACACAGGTCAGAGCAAGATTATCATACTTAATCGGCAGATTATTTGCCTGTGCAAATTTCTTGTTTGCTCCTCTCAAAAAATATGTTCCGGTAATAAGTTTTTCATTAAATGGTTTGGGAGTTTTTGTTCTTTTGTTGATATTTGTTTTCTCCCAGGTCTTTTTTAATTGTTCTATCAACTTTGTCCGTTCAATGGGATCTCTGATTTTTTCTAAATAATAGTGATAAGCCGTCTGCGCCTGCAATGCGCGTAAATAATGCAAGGGGAGTTGATTTTTAAGCTCCACTTTAGAAAATATCGGCTTGTCATGAGGTACATTATCAAAGTAGCTTTTTATATATTCTTCGTCACCCGGCAAGAGATGCTGGGCCTGATAGCGTCCGCCCTTTCCGCGACGGACAAAAACACACGGCTCATTTGTCAATGGATCAACACCGAAGTCTCCGCCGCGTAAATGTGCAAGTTCCTGACGCCTGATCCCCACTCTTTTTTGGAATTGTACGAGTCTATCGTATTTGGGGTTTGACAGGTCGTTGTCGTTTCGTTTTTGCTTACCATTGAAGCTTCTGCCTCGTGTGTACTCTGATGTGCGACGCTTGGGTTTTGTTGTTACGGCATCCATCGTGATACCGTGATAGATACAGACAGGTGCAAGATAGCTGTGAATCGTGCTGGGCGACAGTCCTTTTTGAATTAAATGAGTTACATACTCTGATATGTGTTCGCCGCACTCTTCTTTAGATTTGCATCTGTGTATAGATCTGCAATAATTGATGAATTTGCGGTAATTTGCGACATAAGCGCGTCTTGTTACATTGTTGTCATATCGTTTGAAATACTTTCTTGCATCTTCAAATAAGATACGTGAAAAGGTCTTGTTTCTCCCCATTCTACCATCTCCTTTACATTGAGTATGATAGAATGGGGAGAGCAGTTTGTGATAATTATTCGTTATCCCATTTGTCAAAATCTCTGAGCATATCCACCCAATTAAATCTTGGTGCAATTGTTGCGACAGTATCAATGAGAATCTGTTCTTTATCCTGGTCAAATACAATGGGTTCAGACATTACAAATTCTCTTCGGCCAAAGCCTTTTATACCACACAAAACATCAAGATTGAGGTTTCCATTTTCAGCAAAGTAATGTATTGTTATTTCAGCACAATAATTTGCGTAGTCGGGCGATATTCTTGTTACCTTGCGTAAATCTTGCTTCTCTAAAAGATCACAAAATGGTGCTGACCAGATAAAAGTATCATTTTTTGTTGCATGGATAGTGATTATGTTATTGTTTTTCATTTTTAATCTCCTTAATTTACGATAATGTAATTTGAACGGCGTATTCCCAATCGATGAGTCCTAATAAATTGGGAATGGCATCTTTTATTGCGGTTGTGGGATCTGCATTGTAGGGTATTTTGGTCATAAAAGCTCGTACACGGGAATTATACCCTTCTAACCTGTACCAGAAATGCAGCTCTATCTCTTCTGACACCATTGCTTCTATAGCAACTTCAAGTGTTGAATCATTTTCGAGATTGTATTTTTTTAGTGTTTGCTCGGATAATACTTTCTTAAGTGGTACGGTAACAATAAATGTGTCAAAAAAGTAAGTGCCATATGCTTTGGGATCTATGAGATATTTTTTGCTTTCATAATTTTTACGATTGTTTTGAGTTGTTATTGCTTTCATTGTTTTTCTCCTTAAATGTTTTTTATATTTTTCAGAATCCGTTCCTCCATGTGGTGTATAGACTCTATCATCAGTATGAAAGAAACGGATATAGTATAAATGTACTCCGACTGTTCGGCAGAGCTTTTTGAGGTTTGTGCATCCCTCACTTTGCCGACGTCGGGATTCTGTTGTCAATGAGCATACGCCTTTGTGAACGCAAAAAAGCCACTTTAGGCATAGTTATACAGGGTAAAACCTGTTAAATGTCCTAAAGTGGCACAAATTCGTGTTCGCCAAAAGCGGCTCAATATACTTGCTAAAACAATTGCAAGCCAAAACACATACTATTCAATTGTCCCCGAAATATCTCGGGAACACCATTCTAACACGAGGGTAGTGTTTTGTCAACCACCTTAGAATAATTTCAGCGTATTATACAAATGACATAGGGGTATTATTGTGCAAATTAAACTGAAAAAGTTTGTTTATTTGCTCGCTCTGTCTTCTCTTGAAGGCTCTGCACATCTCTCAATTCCCGTCACTTCAAGGCTATTCAATGTTCCGTTCTCTCTTCCTGTTTGCTATATTGACTGTATTCAGAATGGAAGATCATCAGGTAATATGTCAGAAATTTCAGTTGTTTTTTCTTCCGTCTTCAAACGTAGTGCCAATTCTGCCTCGGTGCAACCATCGCCTTCCTCGGTAGACTTTAACTTGTGTCGATTTATCCACTCTTTACTTGCTGCTGCAATCTTTTCCGTATAGGTTTGGAACACGACCTTTCTTCCGCGCTCGGCATCTATTACTTCTTCGATATCCTTCGGTAACGGCTCTGAACCGCCAACTTTGTCATAAAAGATCAGCCCGAGCAATATCGCTCCTGCCTCCTCCACTGTGAAGTTTTCGTGCAACAAATCAAAAAGTTCATAATAACATAACGCGCCCTTCTTTTCAAGCCACTTTCTTTTTTGAATTGGCGAAAGTGTTGCCAGATAATTTTGATAATTCATAAAAATTATTCCTTTCTTAAGATGTATTTTTGATTTACAAAAAGTAACTGCTTTGGACTCGGGTTTTCTGTCATACTCATATTGTCAGAACAGGGTTGGAGAAATTCAATCACTTTTGAACAAACATTATTATGAGGTGATAAACAATGACAAACAATTCTTTTGAAGTAAGGTGCACGATCAACCACGGAAAGCAGGTTGCAATTTTCTTCCCTATGTCGGTTCTTGAAGATTTTGAACATACTGTTCAAAGTCAGGACGAGAAACTGATGTCAAAAATCGTCGAGCTGTTCGGGGAGTTCAGCGAGCTTGACGAAATAAAGAAAATGACTTTCCAGGCTCTGCTTGAAGAAAGAGCAGGATCGCTTTCAAGCATTGACGATATGCTGAAGTTGTTAAAGGGTGTGAGAATCTGCACAGCATTTTTTGAAAAGTGATTTAGGATAAGCAAAAGTGACGGGATATTTATCTCGTTGCTTTTGTTTTTTTTCGGGGCATCAGGCATTGGTACCACGAGTATGAAAGATTGAAAAACAAAAAATCGCTTTTGAATAGAAATTTTTGAAAACTAAAAAATCCGACTACATAAGAATAGTCGGATAATGTTATTGTTGAAGAACAAGACGTCTTCGGCGTCCCAACGCGTAAAGCGTATGTTAAACTTGCTATATGTCTCAATTTTTGACGTTGCCGCCGCCGAGAAAAGGCCCGCCGCAAGAAAGCACGCTTGCGCTCGGAGAAACGATATTTTTGCCTGTCACACAAAAATTTTTGCTACAAAGTGGTTATTTCCCATATGGCCATAGGGAAATAACCATTTGTAGGAGGAAATTGTACTCTGTTTCTGTGAATACAATTACCTGTCTCCGTCGCATAGGAGGTACGACGAACTGCAAATTCGCAGGAGTCCAGAATATGACTCCCTATAAGATGAAGCTGCGAATTTGCTCTTGCTCCAAATTGGCTTTAATCTACAATATTAGTATGATTAAAAAGGAAGAGGGATAAATGAAAGAAACGACCGTTTGTACATAACAGTCGTTTCTTCTTCTTCTTTAGTTATGTTATTTGTTTAATTTACTTCGTCAGTATATCCAAATACTGCTCAAGTCTTTCATTTACATATTCTGCAATCAGATTCACCATCTTGCTTGGATCGTTATCACGATAGTAAACGTCGAATGCATCATAATAACGCTTGCGGTCGGCAAACTTCACATTGATCGGGGGATATCCATTGCGGATCAAGGCAAGATTAAGAATAAGTCTACCTGTTCTTCCGTTACCGTCAATGAATGGGTGTATTCCTTCAAAATCAAGATGAAAACGTGCAACACGTTCAATTACCGACATTGTTTGCTTGCGTTTTTCGTTTTCGCCAAGCAATTCTGTTATCTTAGCCTCTATCAAATACGGTTGTACCGGTTCGGTATATGCGCCCATAATACGTACGGGTATACGGCGGTATACTCCCTTGTCCTCCGGGCGGTTCATAAGCACAAGCGAATGTATATTCTTGATTACACTTTCACTTAACGCAATCTCTTGCTTTGCTATATCCTGAACATACATATATGCATCACGGTGTCCGACAGTTTCAAGATGATCCTTGAGCGGCTTTTGATCAATGGTAATGCCTTCAAGTACCATAGCGGTTTCTTTCAATGTGAGAGTGTTACCTTCTATGGCATTTGAGTTGTATGTGAAATCAATCAGAAACTCTTCAGCAAGCCTTTGGACTTCTCCGGGAGTAAGTGGACGCAGTTGCAAGAGACGATCGAGCTTTTCTTCTACTACTTCAATCAGATTAGGCTTGGTTTTCCTGCCGTCTTCAGGCTTTTGTGCATTTTCGGGAATCATATATAACTTTCCCTTTTGAATAGCTCCTTCAATTTTGCCTTCCGCGCACAACATACGCACGCGTCTTGGCGATATCCCCCATTTTTCGGCAGCTTTAGATGCTTTGATGTATTCCATATCAAACCTCCGCGAGTGTTATAACAATCTATCGTAGATTATAACACATTTGAGGAAAAATATCAAGGGTTTAGTGCAATTACAATGAATTTATTTCCCGAAACCCTGTTTTCGGGAACAAAAGAGTGAAAAGGCAAGCATATTTCAATGATACACTTGCCTTTTTAGCCTAAATCTCAATTTCTTCGTCTTCAAAATAATGGTCAATTACATCTTCGCACTTTTCGGAAAGCTCAGTAGCCGGGAACACTTTCATTTCTCCATTACAACAAATAAACATTTCCGGCTCAACAAACATTTCAGCATATGTACATTGCTGTTCGGGAGTCAAATCGGTGAAATCATCTTCTCCGAGTCCTACAACTAAAAATTTTCCGGCAACGATATCGTAAACATCACCGTTTTCGTCACGCAGAGCGCGGTTAAGGTCCATTTTGAGAAGCTTTCCATCCTCGTTACAAATAATACAAGCGTTGTCATCGAACGGATAAACGACCTCAATACAACCCTTGACCTCACGCTGAAGCGAAACAAGTCCGGGTTCAATGTCCTTTACAAACGGAGCCTTCTCAGGTAATACAACTAATACTTTCATACTTTTATCCTTTCTGCCATACGGCTATAGATTTGATATAAGTATGAGAGAAAGCACGGTTTTGCAAATTATGAGATGTTCCTATCTTTCACACTTACTTATAGACAGGAATATTTGGAGCTTATCCACCTGTACTAAAAATATGAGGAGAAAGAAATGAAACAAAACGAAAGACGAAATGCACAACAAAACTACACGTTTGCCGTAATGGTCGAAAATTCGCATACAGGCGAATATGCGTGGTTAAAGATGCCGACAAACCGCGAGGCCGTTAAACAACTATTTGCGCAACTACAAATCAAGGGAAACAATTATCTTATCAGCGAATGCAACTTCTGCATCGGGCAAATAAAGGATGCTATACTCAGATGTCGCAATCTTGATGAAGTAAACTATTTTGCCGTGAAGTATGCAGAGCTTGACGATCATTCGCGCAACAAGCTACGGCAAATCCTCGAGTCGGGGTGTGACAGCGTTGACTCTGTGGCAGAGGCTGTAAATCTTATTTATGCTATGGACTACACCTTCTTCATTCTAAGCGAAGTGACCAAACACGAGCAGGTCTGTGAGTTCCATCTCGCTTGTCAAAAGCTAAGCGGAGCATACGTTCCAAATCAATACATTCCTCGTGAAATGTACCGCAGAATAGGCGAGGAACTCGCCCATTCGGAGAGAGGTAAGCTTTTCGAAGGAAATTACATTGCCAAAACAAGGAATTATTATCCGGATACGTACAATGGCAAGATCCCGATGACGTACAAAGTAACAGACTACAGGTGAAAGTATCCCCCATTCGCTTTTGGCGAGTGGGGGATACAAGTTTATATGGGAAGGTTTTAGAAGCCGTGGAAGAATAATTGAATATACCAAGCGAGTGTTGAACCCAATTTGCGAAAAGCTTCCTCTTTAACCTCGACACTCGTTTTAGAACGATTGAAATTGCCAATCACGATGCCAATTTGCAAACAAGTACTTATCGAACTCAAAGAACTGCGTTTCGGTGTATGGAAAGAAGTGGCCTTTCGTTCCCACATTGTTTATGTAAGGAGTCGATAAAACTCTAAGCTCGTATGTTTTATAGCGTTGGCAAGGCAGTAATTGCTTGAACAAGGCAAAATTGAATGATGTGCCTACTTCCAAGTGCTGGCATATCTTAGAGAGATTTTCTTCACCATTATATTTTGCAAACAAAACTAAATTTACACCAACATTGCAGGCGAGCAATTCGCTTGGTATTTGCTTCGAGTAATAGGTTATACCATCCAACTTTCTTCTCTTGCAGGCAAGCATAAGCATTTGTGGCAAAATGTACTCAGACTTAAAATTACGATTTGTTTCCTCAACTTTATACGAAGTACAAAGAGTCAGTACAAAAAGTTTCAAGAGACTAATAATATAATTCTCAGTTTCTGACTCACTCAAAGTATTTTCACTTTCGTTGAATGCATATAAGGCGCTTATCGAAACAGTCAAATTTAATACTTTTTGGGTATTATCCAAAAGAATAGGTGCGACATTGAAACGATGATCCGCTGGACATCCCATCTCCACCCAACAAGCGTAGGATGAATTGCCCAAATACAAACAAGGCAAACCCGGTATACTAAATCGTTCACTTTTGACAATGTGACGCTTGTTGAAAGGAATATGCAGCATATCTTCTGACGAGAACTCGACAACATTCTCAGACACTCTTGCTCGGAAAAACTGTACCTCAGAATAATCTGGTCCCCCGCCAGGGAACGCAATACTGCTGTTAATATCCGTAATTGCTGGAGCTGCATCATTAAACTCATCAAGCATTTCGTTCACGATAAGTTGTGCATCAACCAGATCCCCTTGATAGTACAGGTTGATAGATGAAATAATCTTTTCACGGTATTCTTTAGTGGCAAGAACAATTTTATCGGAAGCTCCGCATCTTTCTAATTCAAAAACAAGGTCAGCAAGTTTTTCGACTATTCCAGGGTAATATTCATTATCTCTTTTAACAACAAGCGGCATTGCAAATTTCTGAAAATCAATTTCTTCTATCCAAGAATATATACTCATGACATTCCTTCTTTCTATTCACAAACATTTATCACACTAATAGCGCAGAATAATACTTATAGATTTCCAAATAGGTAATTTTTATTATAGCATAAATATGTGAATTTTTCTATATGCAAAATCTTCTTGCGTGTTGAAATATTCACGATTTCGTGATATAATAATAGTTAATGTTAGGAGGATGATTGCCATGGCTGTATCTTATAAAAAGTTATTTCACTTGCTGATTGACAAGGGTATGACCAATGCTGAGCTGATGGAGAAAGCTGGCTTTAGTGCCAATATCATCACTCGAATCAAACGTGATAATTACATTTCTCTCGATACTATTGAGAAAATCTGTTTGACTCTGGATTGTGGAGTTGATGATATTTTGGAATTTTCAAAAAAAGAAAATGTGGAGGGTTAAAATATGAACGAAAATGGAGTTGCCAAAACACTACGTATCATCGGAATTGTAGAGGCTGTTTG
>JAZSET010000070.1:0-3699 GCA_045531795.1 Eubacteriales bacterium
GCAGGCATAATTTTCTGCTTTATTCCAGCCTCCGCCCATAAAACCGTAAGCAGGCGTACCGCCGATGGGAACCCAGTTGCCCCAATTTGAAAGGTCAATATCCGCTATCAGCTTGTAATGGTTTTTAGGACCCTGTCGAACTGCATTTAACTGCTCTGCGGTTTCAATGAGGTATGGGTCATCAATCGTACCGCTGCCTCCTGCAAATTCAAAGGGAGATACTACAAATTCTGCAGGTGCACCCTTAAATGTATCTTCAAATCTGATATTCTTTAAGCAAGATTTAGGTATATAACGCCCGTTTGTAAGAAGTGCCCATTCACCAACAAGTCCGGGAATTTCATCCGAAACATCGAGATCGGCAATTTCAACACGACTGATGGTATAATTGCTCGGGTACTCATGCTCATTTTTGACCATATCAAAATGTCCGTTTGCATCGGTTGTTTCAACATATGCGTCAGTTGTAGGATACACATACTCTGTACGCATATTTTTTTCTATAAATTTATTTACATAGTGTTCATTAAATTCAAAATCTCTTCTTTTAAGCTTTAAATCCCAATAATCGAAAAGAGGGAAATTGAATTCAGCTACCGCAACAGGCAAAAGCATTCTGTTATCCATTGTTTTCTTGAACGCTATCATTGCATCTGTTGCACCTGCATCCATACCCATATCCCATGTGAAGGCTGTCAGATAAACCTCCATTGTTTTGTCATCTATAATTTTGTGACCTATTGTGTGTTCTGCCGCATCACAGTATTCATCGAATTTAATGTTTTTATCAAAGTAATAACCGTCTCTTGCTTTATAGGTTACAACCGCCGATGTATACATAAACGGTTTTACACCTTCGGGATGCTCAAATACAATTTTCTCTACATAAAAATTGGATTTTTTCTCTTCATCGCTGCCTTTAAATCCATATGTAGGAATTCCGTTCGGGAAAGACAGTGCGTATGTATTGATTTTTTCTATGGGGTCTCCGATTTTGATTTTGTTTTTCCACTTTTCATAGTAAGGTCTTTTTGCGTTGTTGCCTTCCCTGTAACAGTCAAAAATTTTATCATCCGCCGGAACATAACCGATACCGCCATCATAGTCAGGATACTTTATTACATGGAAAAATTCGTTTTCACGGTTAATGGATGGAACATAGGCTTCAACAATTGTAATGAGGTTTGCCTGAGCATCCAGATACGAATAATCCGACATGCTTTCAACCTTGCTTCCTGTTTTAGGTTCCAAATGCACATTCAGCCTGTCTTTAAATCTTGCAGTGCCGTAGTCCCCGGGTTCAAACTTGCTGACTGCTGTACCTTTTCTGTTTGCCTTCGCTTCTTCTTGCTTTTTTTCCTCTAATGCAGCTTGGTCTTTGGATTTCAGGTAATCATAATATCCGCGGATAACAGCCTGTTTTTTGTCACCTGATATTTCAACTGCTTCTGCACCCGATTCTCCGTTGATTTTAATACGGAGCTTATTTTTGTCAAAATACATATTTGACCCTGACTTTATGCGTACTGTGATGTCAACTGTATAGCTTGCATTTTGCATAAAGGAGCCATCGGGATTCCACATTGTACCGTTCCATTTCACATCTGTAACTTCCACCTGACTGCTCTGTTCAACGGTTGCTTTTTTTGCCGCCGTCTCCCACGCATAAGGCTCATCTATAGTGAAATTCAAAGCTTCAACAGGTTTTGCGTCGGATGAAACATCTGAGTTTTCACTTTTCTCTGTGCTTGCCTGTGTTATCTTGTCAGCAGTAATTGTTACCGATTTACTTTTAACCTCTGATTTTGATAAGAAAAAGCCCGCACCGGACTGATTGAACAGGTCAGCTAAAAACAAAGCCTGACCGTTGTCTTCATCAATACAGAGTACAACACCATAGCCGACAAGATTGTTGTTTATACCTGTCAGCTTGTGAATTACAATACTGTTCATATCGGATATACCGCAGCTTTCAGCAACCGTTTTTACTATAGGCTTTAAGTTGCTTGTAGGTGCAGGCGAAACCTTGCTTATATTACCGAAAGTTCCAACCTCGGTAAGAGTCCAGGTGCCTGCACTGTTTTCATAACGTATCATACTGCCTGAAGCACTTGCACCGTATCTTAGCGGAGTCTGGAAACCGGAAACTGTAACTTTATCCCCTTTTTTTGTTGGGAAAGCCGGATTTCGCTGGACATCATAGGCATAACCAAACGTCATTGTTTTTGAATCGGTTTGTGCATTTGCAACCAAAGTTGTTGGCAATATGCCAATCATCATACAAAGACACAAAAGCATACATAGCACTTTTTTCATTGTTCATTCCTTCTTTCGTATCATAAAATTTAATTTAAATAACTTATTCGGGCTTCAATCGTTTCGAAAGTTCTTTTACCTTAAGTTTTCTGCTTTTATTCAGTTCAGCATCACGGCATTTAGGGCACTTTGTAAGTGTAGTTGATCGGCTTCTGAGCTGCGTCTGCCATGAATGACCTTTTTCACATTTCCACCAAACAGGTAATGAACTTGTATGACTGATTGTTTCCGGGGTGAACGGAAGATTCTTTTCGTCATCCCACTCTGTTAATAGGTACTCCTTTCTTTCCTTAATGCAATAATCCTTCAGTTTCAAATTTATCACCCTCCACATCTTGAAAAATTTGATATTATATGCTACAATAATTATACACCGTACATCAACGGACGATGCAAGTGTTTTTTGAGAATTTTTTCGAATTTTTTCAAAAATATTTATTTTATACAAAAAACGAGGATTATTTTATGGATAATAACAATTTATTTTCCATCGGCGAGATTGCAAAAGCCATTGGAATCACAAGAAAAATTATATTGAACTATGAAACAAAAGGTCTTATTACTCCGGACAAAAAAGACGGTGCTACAGGCAACAGATATTACACCATTGATACCTTTACTCAAATCCGTACAATCCGTGTATTTCAGGACTTAGGGTTGTCGCTTGACGAAATAAGAGCATATTTCAGCGATACAACGGATTTACAACCGATGATAGAACGGCTTGAAAAAATGCGTGATGAACTTAATCTCACCATTGAAAAGCTGAAAGAAAGAACACATAAAAAAGGTGATGTTATACGAGAAATCACTATTGAACCGCAGACGATATACTGCCGTGTGTATAAATCAACCTCTATTGCTGACAAGACAAATCTTTTGAGAGATACGGCTCTTGAAGCTATGAGATTACACGGAACCGATACAACAAGGAGAATGTATTTCACCGAGTATTCTGCGAATGCTCCGCAAGACATTTCATATTGTGTTGCTGTGCCTCAAGGAAGCGAAGGTGAATACATAAAGCATCTCCCCGAACTCAAAGCAATTTCCTTCTTTCATCATGGTGCTTATGAGGATATTCCCGAAGCACGAAAAAAACTTCTTTCCTATGCAGAAGAAAATAATCTGACGCTGACAGGTGTATTCCGTAATATTTATCTTGAAGGACCGCCACAACATAAAGATAAAAGCAAGTTCATCACACAGATTATTGCGATAATTGAATAAAAAAGAATGAGCCTCCGAGGAACAATGCATCTCCTTGGAGGCTTTGTTATCTATTTAAATATTTTGCAAAACAAAATGCAATACCTGCCTGTATCTATGATTTATACACTTAAAATTACAAATCAAACAAACAAGTATTGCATTTCACTTTAC
>JAZSET010000110.1:0-20544 GCA_045531795.1 Eubacteriales bacterium
TTTATTTTCTTTTCATTTTCAACAAGTGTTATAAACTGTGTTTCAATTACACTGTCAAGTATTACGACATCTATGTTTTCCTTTTCAAACATAGAAATATACTGCGCCTGACTTACCTTGTCAGTTGTATAGTAAACGGTGTTTTCGTGTTTTTCTTTTGCACTTTCAAGATAAGTGTCAAGAGTTACGAATCCGCCGTTTGTCTTTTCCCATATAACTGCAGGCAATACTCTGTCAAAGAATTTGCGATCACGGAGTGCGCCGTATTCCACAAAGGTTTTGATATCCCGCCAGAGCTTTTCGTATTCTTCTCTTTCGGTATTGAAAAGAGAGTTTATTTTATCTGCTACCTTTTTTACGATATGCGAAGATATTTTTGTAACATATCCGCTGTTCTGAAGATAGCTTCTTGATACATTAAGAGGCAGTTCGGGGCAGTCAAGCACGCCTTTCAGCATAAGTAAAAATTCGGGGATTACCTCTTTGATGTTATCCGCAACATATACCTGATTATAATAAAGCTTTACCTGGCCCTCAAGGCTGTCGTATTCGTGAGAGGGCTTGGGGAAATAAAGTATTCCTTTGAAGTTCAGCGGATAATCGACATTCAGATGAATATAGAAAAGAGGTTCTCTGTAGTCACCGAACACCTGTCTGTAGAATTCTGTGTATTCTTCTTTTGTACATTCAGTCGGATTCTTGAGCCAGAGCGGTGACACATCGTTAAGAGGCTTTTCTTCCCCGTCTTTTTTCTCTGCATCCTCATCCTCAAAGTAAATCTCCACAGGCATAAATGAGCAGTATTTGTTTAAAACTTCACGGAGTTTTGAGGGCACAAGATACTCTTCTCCCTCTGTGTTTATATGGAGAATTATTTCTGTTCCTCTGTCGGTTTTATCGCACTCTTCTATTTCATATTCTCCGTTTTCTGTGCAGGTCCATTTTACCGCAGGTGCGTCCCTGTACGACTTTGTTATAAGCTCTACCCTGTCGCTTACCATAAATGCAGAATAAAAGCCGAGACCGAAGTGACCGATTATGCCGTTGTTGTCAGAACTCTCTCCCTCGTACTTTTCAATAAAGTCAAGGGCACCGGAAAGAGCCATCTGACAGATGTATTTTTCCACCTCGTCAAGAGTCATACCGATACCGTTATCCGAAACTGTAACGGTACTGTTGTTTTTACTTACCTTAACATCTATTCTGTATTTTTCATCTTCAAGGTCACGGACCTCTCCGAGTGAAGAAAGCCTTTTCATTTTTGTCACCGCGTCACAGGCGTTTGACACAAGTTCTCTTACAAATATTTCTTTTTCGGAATACAGCCATTTTTTGATTACGGGGAAAATATGTGCCGTTTCAACGCTGATTCCGCCGTTTTTTATTGTCTTTTCATTATTTTCGGACATTTTATAATCCTTTCTGCAAAAAACATATTATTATACATAGTATAGTATAACATTACCTGAGTACATTTTCAAGTGTTGGACACAAAAATCAAAAAAATTTAACAAAATTGCCCTCTCACCCGCTATCGCGGGAGCTCTCCCTCAGGGGGAGAGCCTTTGAGTGGGACTATTTTTAGTGAAAAGAAAAGCTGTTTTGGACAAGTTTTCCAAAACAGCTTTTTTCTTATTACTGTGCGTCTTCTGCCTTTACATCAACATTTCTTACAGCTGACTTAAGAAGTCTCATTTTTGTTCTGTCGCCGCTTGTTTCGATAAGAATTGTTTCTTCCTTGATACTGATTATCTTGCCGATAATTCCGCCGATTGTTGTAATTTCATCACCGACTGCAAGGTTGTTTCTCATATTTGCAGTTTCCTTTTCCTGCTTCTTCTGAGGTCTGTACATAAAGAAGTAGAATACAACAAGCATAAGCACGAGCATAAGTATTGTGCCCATTGAGCCGAACAGACCGCCCTGTGCGTTTTCTGCGGTTACTTCTGCACCCTGTACTGCTTCAAGTAAATTTAACATAATTTTGTCTCCTTATAATTTGTTTACTGAACATTTTTGTCCGTTACTTTAGTATTATATACCAAATAAAACCATTTTTCAAGACCTTTTCAAAAATCTTCATTATTTCTTTACACAGTGTCATATGTCGTGCCAACTTTACATAGAATGTGCAAGAAAGGACTCTCTCTCTGCTTATGAAAAACGAAAACTTAAATCAGATTTTATCCCTTATGCCCCCAAGAATATCGTCACAGCTTTCTGACGCCCTTCGGGATTTTGATGCAAACCATATCTGCGAAATAAGGCTCAGGCTTGACAGACCTATATCATTCTCACTTTCGGGCAAATGTATTGTACTTGATATAAGATGCACTCAAAGCGAGCTTCGCGGCACTTTACTTGCCATCTGTGACGGCTCGCCGTATGCTTTTTCCGACTCTATTATAAACGGATACATACCGTTAAAAAACGGTGTCAGGTGCGGTGTATGCCCCGAAAAAAGCGCAGGCGGAGGTATTGACATTATTTCATCAATCTGTATTCGCCTGCCTTACAGAGGCGAGTCTCCAAAGGGGCTTAAAGAATTACTGACACGAGAAAATTTTGTAGTACCGACTTTATTTTACTCTCCTCCGGGAGTCGGAAAAACAACACTTTTACGCTTTGCCGTCAAGGCTTTATGCTCAGGGGAAAATCCCTTTTGCGGAGTAATAATCGACTCCAGACGCGAGATTTTTGTAAAAAGCTTTTTTGCCGACACCCTTACCGATTTCCTGTCCGGCTACGAAAAGGGCGAGGGCATTGACCTTGCCCTCAGAAGTCTTTCTCCCGATGTGATTTTCTGTGACGAAATCGGTCTTGCAAGTGACACAGAGTCGATTATTCTGGCTCAGAATTCGGGTGTTCCCCTTATTGCAACCGCTCACGGAGAGAGCTTTGACTCAATAATGCGCCGCCCTCACATAAAAAAGCTTGCGGATTTCGGAATTTTCACCCGTTTTATCGGTATCAGTCGAAATAACGGTGAATTTATTTTTGACATTTTTGACAAGGAATAATTATGCTTAAAATAACAGGAGTTTTAATAATCACAATCTCTGCCACAATTGCGGGATACGAGTGCGCCGGAAGTCTCAAAAAGCGAGTACTTGCACTTGAAGCGATAATAAGAATGCTTGACTCTCTGAAAGATAAAATCACATATTTCAACATATCATTAAACGACTTTTTAAATGAGTATTCCGAGCCTTTTCTTGACAGCTCCGGCTTTCTTGAAAAGGCAAGGGAACGAGGCATTACAAATGCCCTTTTTTCTCTGTCAGACAAGCTTTGTCTTACAGACGGCGACATAAAATTACTTACAAAGTTTACACAAGAGCCGGCAGCTTTCACGGGCAGGCTTGAGGCTCAGAGAATAGAATACTACATAAAAGAAATACAAAAAAACTTAGACAAGGCAAAAAGCTCTCTGCCACTCAAAACAAAACTTTTTTGCTCTCTCGGACTTCTTTCGGGAATACTCACGGCAGTTCTCATAATATAATGTGTTAAAGACTTGGAGGTTTAATATGGACGTTGCTTTTATTCTGAAAATCGCGGGAGTGGGACTTGTTGTAAGCGTTGTTTGCCAGATACTCTCAAAATCGGGCAGAGACGACCAGTCTATGCTTGTATCAATTGCGGGAATTCTTGTTGTTTTACTTATGCTTGTAACTCAGATGAGGGAGCTTTTTTCGCTTATCAAAAGCGTATTCGGGCTTTCATGAGCATTATAAAATACTGCGGTATAATATTTCTTGCCCTCTCGGTTATTATGGTGCTTTCAGAGTTTAAGCCAAAACTTGCAAGGCTTTTATCAATACTTACGGGGATTTATTTTTTCACTTCCGTTATCTCACTTCTGTATCCTACAGTCGGTATGATTACAAAGCTCATTGACACTACGGGATTCAAAGACTATTTTTCCACTCTGCTCAAGGCACTCGGAGTTGCTCTTGCCGTTGAAATATGCGCTGATACCTGTATTGACGCAGGGGAAGCATCACTTGCACGAAAAATTGAAATGGTAGGAAAGGCAGAGCTTTTACTGTTGGCTTTACCGCTTGTCTACAAACTTATAGAGCTTGCACGGGGGCTTGTTTTATGAAAAAATCTCTGATTTTTTTGTTTGCTCTCTGCCTCTTTTGTTTTCTGACACTTCCCTCTTTTGCAAACGAGTCTGCCGACATTGATTTAGAAAAAATGAGAGAGCTAATCCCAAAGGAGGCGCTTGAAAAGCTTCCCGATGACCTCTTTAGCGGTACTGTAAACACAAACACTTTTTCCTTTTCATATTTTATCAGTCTTCTCAGGGACATACTGTCATCTCTCGGTGCCGATTTTACCACAAGCCTTTCAAGCACTGTCTCTCTTGTGATTATAGCATCTCTTTTTCACTTCCTTGCACAAACTCAGAAAGGCGGTCTGTGTGAGAGTTTTTCGGGTATAAGCAGTCTTTGCATCAGCATTTATGTTTTTACAAGTATAAGTCTGCTGTTTAAAAGTGTACGCACCTATCTTGCCACAATTTCCTCCTTTTCAAATGCTATGACTCCTTTTATTACAATTGCCTACACTCTCGGAGGAAATGTGAGCAGCACTGCCGTCAGCACAACGGGACTTATGCTCTGTATTACTTTTATCGAGAGCATAAATGCCTATATGTTATATCCGATACTAAAGATTTCGTCAATACTTACCATTGCGACGGCCACCTCTCCGAAGCTCAGAATCGGCTCTCTTTCAAAATTCATCAGGGGCTTTCTGATGCTCGCCATTGGACTGACTGTCGCGGCAATTTCGGCTATAATGACTTTTCAGCATACTCTTTCTTCCGCTGCCGACTCTCTCACGGCAAGAACTGTCCGCTTTGCCGCTTCAAACTTTATTCCGATAGTCGGCTCGGCTATAAGCGACGCGGTAAGAACAGTCGGAAGCAGTGTTTCATACATAAGAACAACTGTCGGCGGTGTCGGTATTGCGGTTATTGTGGTACTGACTCTTCCTGTCTTCCTGTCTCTTATGCTTTCAAGGATAAATCTTGCAATATCCGCTTCCCTTTCAGATATGCTTATGTGCGAGAGAGAAAAAAACGCACTCAAAGAGGCGGGCGGTCTTGTCAATTTTCTTATTGCTCTTGTATCCCTTACGGCAGTTATGTTTGTATACTATCTGACACTGCTGATAAGGTGCACATCTGCTTTCGGAGGTTAAAATGGACAGGATTTTTTCAACTATACTTGTGTCGGCTCTGATAGAATTTGTAAGCGAGTTCCTGCCTGTCAGGGAATCGGGCTCTGCAAAAAAGTATTTGCGCTACATCACTTCCCTCATTATTGCCATAAGTATCATTTCACCTGTTATGGACTTTATTTCATCAGAAAGCAGAAATGATTTTTTCAAAAAGTCGGAGCTGTGGGAGACAAATGACGCTTATGCTTTGCCACACTACATATATGTAACAGACTCGGGCGTATATGAAGCAAATGCGGTGGGCGAAAAACTCACTGACGAGAAAATTCCCTTAAACCTTTACATAAAAGAATGTACAGACAATATTTCAGATTCGGTAAAAGAGCTTTTATCAGACAAGTTTTCACTGAAAAAAGAAGATATCTCAATAGACATTTCCCTTGATGTTACCGATTATGAGTCAATTGAGATAATCTCTGTAAGACTCTGGCTTGAAAACGCAAACAGTTACATAAAAAAAGATGCCTGCGACTATATCAGTGCAAACCTTGACTGCAAAACATATGCAGAATAACTTTAAAAAGGACAAAAATATGGACTCTTTAAAAAATTTATTGTCAACTCTTAAAAATATCAGGCACATAAAGCTGATTCTTGCTTTTCTGGCTGTCGGAATTTTATTGTGTATATATTCGCCCGTAAACACTTTGCATTCAGAAAGGCGCGACATTGAAGCTACAATATCAGAGCTTTTATATGAGTTCTGCGGAGCCGATGCTTATGTTTGTGTGGAGTCAGACTCCCTGAATGAGCCTGTGGGTGTAGTGATTCTTCTGCCGGGGGCAAATGACGGCACAAGACTTAAAATAAACGAAATGCTCGTTTCTCTGTACAACATTCCCTCAAACAGAATTTATATCGGCGAAAAATTCACTTAGTGTCATATACCCGTTTTGTTGTGAATATAATCAAGTAAGAAATACAGTGCCGTAAATGGCGGAAAGAGAGAGTAATTATGGATAATCAAAACTATGAAAAATTCGATGAAAAGTTAAGCGTTGAAAAGGTTGACGAGTTGGTGCCTCTTGACGAGAGTGATGACAGCGGTAAAATCAAGAGGGTTGCCAAAAAGGTTAAAAATGCCGCCGTCAGAGTCGGCACAAGGACTATTGTTGTAATCTGTTCTGTTTTACTTATCGGTCTTGCAGTTATTATGAACTATGTGCTTTCAGACTCAGGTGATATTGTTGACACAATTGATCCCGTTAATGTAAGCGAGAATATGGGTGAAACATATGTTGAGGACACATATTTTGCATCAAGTGTACTCAGCCGTGAACAGGCGCGTGACGAGGCTATCGAGGTTTTGAAGACAGTTGTAAACAACGAAGCCGCACTTGACGAAGCCAAAGAGGCTGCCCTTTCGGATATTGCCAGAATTGCAGACGATATTGAAGCTGAGGCTAATATTGAGACTCTTATAAAGAGCAAGGGCTTTGAGGAATGTATTGCCGTTGTTACCGGAGCAAACGCAAGTATTATCGTCAAGTCTGACGGACTTTTGCAGAATGAACTTTCACAGATCAAAGAGATTGTTTACGAGCAGGCGGGAATTGACCCCGTAAACATTAAAATAGTTGAAAAAAGCTGATACAAATATTGACAAATTAATACAATTGGTTTATAATGAAATGACGGCAAAGGCAGTTGCCCTTGCCGTCATTTCATTTTTATCTATCAAGGAGAAAACTATGAACTGTTTACCCGAACATTTCGGCGAACTTGTATTCGGCGACAGAGAAATGCAGGAAAGACTTCCGAAAGAAGCCTACGATGCTATAAAGAAAACAATTGACGAGGGCAAGTCTCTTGACAGTACACTTGCCAATGTTGTCGCCAATGCTATGAAAGATTGGGCCGTTGAGCGCGGTGCTACCCATTTTACTCACTGGTTCCAGCCTATGACAGGTATCACTGCCGAAAAGCACGACAGCTTCATCTCTCCCACTCCTGACGGCAAGGTTATAATGGAATTTTCGGGAAAAGAGCTTATTATGGGTGAGTCTGACGCATCAAGCTTTCCGTCAGGCGGACTTCGCTCTACCTTTGAGGCTCGCGGATACACTGCGTGGGACCCCACCTCATACGCCTTTTTAAAGGGCAAGACTCTTTGTATCCCTACTGCTTTCTGCTCTTACGGCGGTGAGGCTCTTGATAAAAAGACTCCTCTTTTGCGCTCAATGCAGGCTATTAACAAGCAGGCTCTGAGAGTTCTCAAGCTCTTCGGAAATGAAAATGTCACTGCCGTTAAAACAACAGTTGGTCCCGAACAGGAATATTTTCTTATTCCCCTTGAATTATATAAGAAGCGTAAAGACCTGATTTTTACGGGCAGAACGCTATTTGGTGCGATGCCGCCAAAAGGTCAGGAGCTTGATGACCATTATTACGGTACTATCAAGTCAAGGGTTTATGATTATATGTGTGAGCTCAACGAGGAGCTCTGGAAGCTCGGTGTTCTTGCAAAGACACAGCACAATGAGGCTTCTCCGAGTCAGCACGAGCTTGCACCGATTTTTACCACAACAAATATCGCAACCGACCACAATCAGATTACAATGGAGCTTATGCAGAAGGTAGCAAAAAAGCACGGACTTGTGTGTCTCTTGCACGAAAAGCCTTTTGCTGGAGTCAGCGGCTCGGGTAAGCACAACAACTGGTCGCTTTCCACAAATACAGGTGTTAACCTTTTGAATCCCGGTGAGACTCCCTACGAAAACGCACAGTTCTTACTCTTTTTGTGTGCGGTTATCCAGGCGGTTGACGATTATCAGGATTTACTCCGCATGACAGTAGCCTCTGCCGGAAACGATCACCGTCTCGGTGCGGCTGAAGCACCTCCTGCGGTTGTATCAATGTTTTTGGGCGATGAGCTTACCGCTATTCTTGATGCTATCGAAACAGACAGCGGATACTCGGCTGCAGAAAAGCACAGACTCAAGCTCGGAGTACATGTGCTTCCAAAGTTCCCCAAAGATACAACTGACAGAAACAGAACCTCTCCCTTTGCTTTTACAGGTAACAAGTTCGAGTTCAGAATGCTCGGTTCATCAAACTCAATCGCAGGCTGTAATGTGGCACTCAATACGGCAGTTGCCGAGTCCCTTTGTCAGTATGCGGACAGGCTTGAAAATGCAACTGACTTTGAATCTGAACTTCACGACCTTATAAGGGAAGTTATAAAGAAGCACAAGAGAATTATATTTAACGGAAACGGATATGATGACGAGTGGATCCGTGAGGCTACCGAAGTTCGCGGACTTTTAAATCTGAAAACCACTCCCGAAGCGGTTGCTACATATACTGATCCCAAGAACATCGAGCTTTTCGGCAAGCACAAGGTATTTTCCGAAGCTGAGGTTTATTCAAGACGTGAAATCAAGCTCAGTAACTACTGCAAGGAAATAAAGATTGAAGCTCGTACAATGATAGAAATGGCACGCCGTGATATTCTCCCTGCCGTTGAAAAATATCTCTGTGCGACCGCAAAATCGGCAAATGAAAAGCGTGCATTTATGCCAGAACTTGACTCTTCATACGAACAAAAGCTTGTTACAAAGCTTTCAGAGCTTGCCTATGAGATTGACAAGAGAACAGATGCTCTGAGTGATGCTCTTTTAAAGATGAAGAACACAAAATTCGAGAGCAGATGCGAAAAAGCAATGGCATACAAGGATGAAATTGTAACTGCAATGGCAGAGCTCAGAAAGGTAGCAGATGAAGCAGAAAAGCTAACTGACGCTGCATACTGGCCTTACCCCGTATATTCGGACTTGCTTTTCGGCGTTGAATAAATATAAGGACAGAGATTTGAACTCTCTGTCCTTTATTTTATATGGATGTTTTACTGTTTCTCAAAGGAAATCGTAACACTTGTTCCCTTTCCCTCAATGCTTGAAACTGACAGCTCTGCATTATGATATGCCGCTCCGTGTTTTACGATTGCAAGACCAAGACCTGTGCCGCCGACAAGCTTTGAATGACTTTTATCAACTCGGTAAAAGCGTTCAAATATTCTGCCCTGCTCACTCTGCGGAATTCCTATACCTGTGTCTCTGACTGTCAGATTCACTTTGTTCTGGCTCGTGCTGACAATTACATCAACAACACCGTTTTCCTTATTGTATTTAATGGCATTATCACAAAGATTATGGATCATTTCGTCAAGAATTTTCTTTGTTCCGTACACACAGGCAGTATCGCCTGTAACATTAAATGTTATGTTTCGCTTATTTGCCGGAGGCATTAGCCTTCTGACAATTTCCTTTGAAAGCTCTAACAAATCAACCTGCTCTTTTTCAAAGGTAACGGCTCCCTCGTCAAGCTCGGATATTTTCATAATATCGCTGACAAGGGTAATCAGCCTTTGTGCTTCATCATAAATGGATGTAGAGAAGTCAATGACTGTTTCATCTGGTGTTCCGCCTGATTTCAACATTTCAGCAAAGCCCGAAATTGAAGTAAGCGGAGTTTTAAGCTCGTGTGATACATTTGATGTAAATTCCCGTCTTAACTGCTCTCGCTTTGTGCTTTCAGTAATATCAATAATTACCATTACCGCACCAATAATTTTATCGTTTTCATAAACGGGATTTGCAATTAAATTGTAGGTGTTTTTATCGTGAGCTATATTGTTTTCTGCGCGTTCTCCCGAAAGGGCTTTTTCAACAACATTTCCGAATTCTTTACTGCCATTAAACGAAAGAACACTGCTTTCTTTTATATCCGTAACTTCAAGCAAATGAAGTGCCGCCTGATTGTAAGATAAAACATTTCTGTCTGCATCAATTATCAGAAGTCCCTCGCTCATATTCTCGGTTATCAGCCTGAATTCTTCCTGCTTCTGTTTTGCTTCTTTAATCTGTCTGTCAATGGTTTTCTTTTGTGCTGACAGTTTCCTGAGAAGCGGCGTTAATTCTTCGTATGTTTCATTTGACGACGGATTTTCAAGGTCAAGCGCGTTTATTGGTTTAACAATTGATTTGGATACCCTGTGAGACAGAAAAAGCGAAAGAATAAGTATAAGTACAACTATAATTATCAGCGGCTGCAACAGTCCGAGCAGAATTACAACAACAGAGTTCTGTGTTGTTGATACACGAAGAACTGTGCCATCATCAAGTTTTTCTGCATAATAAAGTGTTTTTTGCATCAGGGTACTCGAATATCTCGAGCTTGTTCCCTGTCCCCTGTTCAAAGCATCAACTATTTCCTTACGGTCTGAGTGGTTTTCAAGTGTGTCTGCAGCAGCTGATGTATCCGCTAAAACCATACCGTCTGCTGCTACAAGAGTTATTCTTTTTCCGGCATTCTCAAACTTGTCAATAAAGGACATACCTTCAATGTCAAGGGCGTGGGATATGTAGTTTGCCTCACTCTTAAGCTCCGCAAACATCTGTGCCTCAAAATAGTCAAAAAGAATTCCAAAAATCAGGACAAAGCTGATAAACAGAATAAGCATTGAGGACATAAAATTAAACCGGAATATTTTACTTAACATTTTCACTGCCTCCAAGCTTATAGCCAATGTTTTTAACTGTATGAATAAGGTCACCTGCACTTTCAAGCTTTATACGGAGCTTTCTTATATGCACATCAAGAGTTCTTGACTCATCATAGTACTCTCCCCACACACGGGCAAGCAAGTCATCCCTTGACAGAACACTGCCCTCTGCTTCAAGCAGCGCTATTAAAAGAGAATATTCTTTAAATGAAAGCGTAATCTCCTTGCCTGAAACCTCAATAATGTGCTTTCCGGGATTTACATACAAATCCCCGATTCTGTATTCCTTTGATTTATTTGTTTTTTCATACCGCCTCAGAACTGCACGGACACGGCTTGTCAGCTCGGTTATTCCGAACGGCTTTGCAATGTAATCGTCTGCTCCCATATCAAGGCCAGTAACTTTGTCAAATTCGCTTCCTTTTGCAGTAATCATAATTACGGGTATATTTGATGTGTTGCTGTCTGATTGAAGCTTGTTAAGTACAGAAAGCCCGTCTTCCTCCGGAAGCATTATATCAAGCAAAACAAGCTGCGGCTTTTCAATTTTAATTTCCTGCCAGAATTCACTGGGAAGACCCAATCCTTTTATCTTATAGCCCTCTTTTTCAAGAGCATAGCATACGAGTTTGCGGATACTTAAGTCATCTTCTAAAAAGTATATCAAACAGTTCACCTCCGAAATATAATTTTCAGAAATATTCTACCATATAATCTGTTAAAATTCAATACATATCCGTTTTTATCAGTTTACACCGGAAAGATATTTATTGGTATATTCCACATATTTTTCCCTGTAGAATTTGTTATCGCTTCTTATAAGCTTCAGCGACTCGTGCAGATTCATATTACGGTCCTTGACATCAAGAACACACCCCGCAATATTGGAACAATGGTCTGACACTCTTTCCAGATTTGTGATTATATCGCTCCATACAAATCCTGCCTCAATACCGCATTCACCTATACGGAGACGATCAATGTGCCTTGTACGAAGCAACTCCTTCATTCTGTCAATTACCTGCTCAAGAGGTTCTACAAGATTTGCCTGGTTTTCATTGCCTTCTATGAATGCATTATACGAAAGTGTTACGATTTCAAGGGTTGCCGCACACAAAGAGTCAATTTCTTTTTTTGCATTATCCGAGAAAATAATGCCTTTTTCCCGCATTTCTTCTGCAGATTCAAGAATGTTTACTGCGTGGTCCGATATACGCTCAAAGTCACCGATAGCTTTCAGAAGCACAGACGCCATCGCACCTTCATTTTCGTTGAGCTGCTTGGCACCAAGTTTTACAAGATAGCTGCCGATAATGTCTTCCAGATAGTCTGTTTTGTCCTCTGCCTCGTGAATTGCTTCAGCCTTTGATTTGTCATAAAGCGCAAGACATTCAACACTTTTTTTCAGTGCGTCTGTCGCAAGCCATGCCATATCAAAGGTAAGGTTATGCGCACATTCCAGGGCAATAGCCGGAGTCGTAAGAAGTCTTTCATCAAGTTCGGATGCTTTTTCAGGAAGCCCGGAATCCGGCACAAGCTTGTGTGCCAGTTTTTCAAGCAGACCTGACATAGGAAGCAGCAACAATGTGCACACGATGTTAAAGACTGAGTGAGCAGTAGCAATGCCTGCATATGTGGCTGCTTCATTCAGGAGCATCGGAGCAAAAACAGCTTCTACCAAAGTAAACACACTTAAACAGACAACAGTTCCTATTACATTGAATGACAGATGTACAAGTGCTGCCCGCTTGGCATTTTTTGTCGTGCCTACAGAAGAAATCATAGCAGTAACACATGTGCCGATATTTTGTCCCATTATAATAGGAATTGCTGCTCCGTAAGATACTGCGCCCGTTGCCGCCAATGCCTGCAGAATACCAACCGACGCTGAGCTTGACTGGATAATTGCTGTAAGAATTGCTCCTGCAAGTACGCCTAATATGGGATTTTTGAACATCAAGAACATTTCCTGGAATGCTGGTACATCACGGAGTCCCGAAACGGCATCAGTCATCGTTTCCATACCAAACATCAATGTAGCGAACCCAAGAAGCACCATTCCGATGTCCTTTTTCTTATTGCTCTTTGTGAACATAAAGAGTACTATGCCGATTAAGGCAAGCACGGGTGTAAAGGAAGATGGCTTTAACAGCTTTAAAAATATATTACTTCCCGAAATGCCGCTCAGGCTCAGAATCCAGGCTGTAACAGTAGTACCTATATTTGCTCCCATAATAACGTGAATGGCCTGCTTTAAAGTCATCAGCTTTGAGTTTACAAAACCGACAACCATAACTGTTGTGGCCGAAGAGCTTTGAATCACAGCGGTTACTCCAAGTCCTGTAAGCAGTCCTGCAAGCTTTCCGCTTGTCAGCTTACCGATCATACCTTCAAGCTTGCTTCCTGCACTTCTTTCCAGAGCACTGCCCATAATATTCATTCCGAAAAGGAATAAGCACAGTCCCCCGATCAGTGTCAATGCATTAAAAATATCCATTTTGTCAACCTCTTATTTCTGTTATATTATATTTTTTTAGTTCACACAAACAGTTTACCAAAAACTATGTTAATTCCAAAAGCAATGG
This sequence comes from Eubacteriales bacterium, assembly GCA_045531795.1. Taxonomy (GTDB): domain Bacteria; phylum Bacillota; class Clostridia; order Oscillospirales; family CAG-272; genus UBA4717. The sequence goes on from JAZSET010000110.1 coordinate 13,342, forward strand.
TATGTTAATTGTAGGTTAAATGTGGATTTTTAATGCAAAGAAAAATTTCACATAAAAAAAGTAGCAGACGAAGAAGAAAAGCTTACCGACTCGACTTACTGGCCTTACCCCGTATATTCGGATTTGCTTTTCGTCGTTGAATAAAAAAGGCTTGCTTTGCACGCTTTTTTTATTCTTATCTAACCCTAATACGTAAATTTTTTATATTAGTTTACATTTGCATAAACAGGCAATATGCCTCGTTTCACTCGTCCATACGAAAGCCTTCTCCGGTGGGAGAAGGTAGCGCGAGCATCGCAAGTGACGGATGAGGTGTCATAAAATTTTCATCTCTGACGGGCGGATATGAACTCCGCCCCTACGGTAGGAGGTTATATGGTTATAGGTAAGGATATCATACTCCCGTTTGTTAAAAATTTAATGTAACATAGTCTCAATTTCATTTTCATTGTTATTTATATTGACAAAACTTATTTTTCGCGGTATAATAATAATGCCAATCAAAATCATATATTTTTCACTGACACTATATTTTTATATAGTGTATTTCCCTTTTAATTATTCAAATAATATTTAGGCAAAAACCAGATTCCTAAATGTTTGAATGTTGAAGGGAAAATTCACTATTCTTATATGATTTTGTTTGGCGACAAGTGGAGTCTGCGTTTTTCGGTGCGTGGGCTTTGCCTGCGCACTTTTTATTTTTGGGAGGTTTTTATATGTACTGCGACAACAATATGTGTATCAATAATGACGAGAAAAATCATTGTATGCTTGATGAAATCAGTGTAAGCGGTATCGGGTTGTGCAACGAGTGCATATTGGTCAGCGTTGAAAAAGAAGAAAGAGAAAGAATTCGTCGTAAAATGCTTGAGCTTTATAATGAGATTGACAATTAAAGGGAGCATACATTTTACATCTGTTGCTACACAAAAAAACCGGTCAGGAATTTTCCTGACCGGTTTTCATTTGCATTGTGAGTACTTATTTTTGTTAAACTTTTTTATCAGCCGTTAACGAGCTTTGCTACTTCTGCTGCAAGGTCGTCTTCTCTCTTTTCGAGTCCTTCGCCCTTTTCATACTTTGTGTAGCCTGCGATCTTGATGTTGCCGCCGAATTCCTTTGCGCACTTTGCTACGTACTGTGCAACTGTCATATCGTCGTCCTTAACATAGCCCTGCTCTGTAAGGCAGTTCTTTTCATAGAACTTGCCAATCTTACCCTGTACCATCTTTTCGATGATGTTTTCAGGCTTGGATGCGTTCTTGGGATCGTTCTTGATCTGTGCGATAAGAACCTGCTTTTCTTCTTCTACATCTGCTGCAGGTACTGATTCCTTATCAAGGTAAAGTACAGGCATTGCTGCGCACTGAAGAGCGATGTTCTTTGCAAATTCTGCAAAGCCTGCGTTGTTCTTTGCTGCGTCATCAGCTTCGAAGCTGATGATGATACCTGTCTGACCGTTACCGTGAATGTATGTGCTGAGTGTTCCGTCAACTACATCAAAACGGCGGATGTTCATATTTTCACCGATTGTGAAAATCATATCCTTAAGCTTTGCTTCAACTGTCATATCTGCGTCATACTTCTTTGCGAGAAGTTCTGCAACATTTGCAGGTCTTTCAGCGATGATTGTCTTAAGAATATTCTTTACGAATTCCTTGAATGAATCGTTCTTTGCAACGAAGTCTGTTTCTGAGTTTACTTCGATAATTGCTGCTGTATTGCCTTCAACGAGTATATCTACTACGCCCTCTGCTGCAATTCTGTCAGCCTTCTTTGCTGCTACTGCAAGGCCCTTTTCTCTGAGTACCTTTACAGCTTCGTCAAAGTTACCCTCTGCTTCTACAAGGGCTTTCTTACATTCCATCATTCCGCAGCCTGTCTTCTTTCTGAGTTCAGCTACGTCCTTAGCGGCTATCTGTACTGCCATCTTTATTTCTTCCTTTCGTTATATATATTTCAAAAGTGAATTATGCGTTTGCTTCAGCGTCTTCAGCTTCTTCTGCTTCTGTCTTGTCAGCTTCGTCAGCTTCGCCGATCTGTTCGCCCTGTCTGCCCTCGATTACTGCATCTGCAAGTGTGCCTGCGATAAGCTTGATTGCTCTGATAGCGTCATCGTTACCGGGGATGATGTAGTCAGCGTCATCAGGGTCACAGTTTGTATCAACGATTGCAACAACCGGAATACCGAGTCTCTTTGCTTCGAGTACTGCGTTTCTTTCTTTTCTGGGGTCTACGATGAATATTGCATCCGGAATCTTATCCATTTCCTTGATTCCGCCGTAGTTCTTTTCAAGGTCGTTCATTTCCTTGATGAGAGATGCTACTTCCTTCTTGGGGAGAAGGTCGAATGTGCCGTCTGCCTGCATCTTTTCGAGGCTCTTGAGACGGTTGATGCTCTTCTTGATTGTCTGGAAGTTTGTAAGCATACCGCCGGGCCATCTTTCGCTTACATAGAACATATCGCACTTTGCTGCTTCTTCCTTGATTGTTTCTGCAGCCTGCTTCTTTGTACCAACAAAGAGGATTGTGCCCTGTTCAGCCGCTACTTCGCGTACGAACATATAAGCTTCTTCAAACTTCTTTGCTGTCTTCTGAAGGTCGATGATGTAGATACCGTTTCTTTCTGTGAAGATGTATTCAGCCATTTTAGGGTTCCATCTTCTTGTGTGGTGTCCGAAGTGAACACCTGCTTCAAGCAACTGCTTAATTGAGATTACTGACATTTTTAATGTCCTCCTTAGTTATTCTTTCGCAGCTCATTTCGAGGTTTAGATGCTTTCGCACACAGGATTCCTCTATGGCTACGTGATTTATAGCGGCTGTATTTTTTTGTTCGCATGTGCACCGCTGACACATACCGGTTGATTATATCATATATTTTTAATTCTTTCAAGCATTTTTCGCCAGTTCCTAAAAATATTTACATTTTTTTAACAATTAGCAAGGGCGGGGGCATGCTGACTATTGTCGGTGCAGATGATTTTATTTAAAAAGTAAAAAATTTATAAAAACCCTTTACAAGAGAATGTATTTAGTTTATAATATATTGTAAGCGGGAAATAATCCCCAAGAACATTTTTCACTCGTGAAAGGACGGCTTAGCTATGGCTAAAAAGACAAAATACAAGCGTGTCCTCTTAAAGCTTTCCGGAGAGGCTCTCTCAGGGCAAGTCAAGGGCGACATTCTTGATGACAAAATGCTTATTGAAACAGCGGCTACCATAAAGGAAGCTATCGCCTGTGGCAGCGAAATTGCTATTATCGTAGGTGCAGGTAATATCTGGCGCGGCAGACAGTGCGGCGACTGCGACAGAGTACGCGCGGACCATATGGGTATGCTCGCTACAATGATAAACTGCATAGCTGTTGAAGATGCTCTCAGGCGTGTCGGCGTAAAGGCTCACGTTATGAGTGCTGTTGAAATTGAAAGCTTTGCAGACAGATTTGACCGCAGAGCCGCTATTGAGGCTCTCGAAAACGGTGAGGTTGTAATCTTCGGTGCAGGTCTCGGTATTCCCTTTGTTTCAACGGACACAGCGGCGGCTGTAAGAGCTGCCGAAATCGGTGCTGATATGATTTTATTTGCAAAGAACATTGACGGAATCTATTCTGCCGACCCCAAAACTGACCCCTCTGCCGTTCACTATGACAGAGTCACTTATGACTTTATTCTTGAGAACAACCTGAAAGTAATGGACCAGACTGCGGCGTCATTCTGCAGAGAAAATAATCTTGATATGTTAGTTTTTGCACTTGAAAAGCCTGAGAACATCCTTGATGCCCTCTGCGGAGAGGTTCCCGGAACTGTTGTATCTTCAAAAGGCGAAGTAGTGCTTACAAAATAAATACAAAACTTTTTTAAAGGAGACTAAAAATATGAAACTCGCTCTCAACGATTTTGAAGCAAAAATGCAAAAGTCAATTTCCGCTTATGAAAATGAGCTTGACTCTATAAGAGCAGGTAAAGCTAATCCTGCTGTACTTAACAAGGTTCTTGTTGATTACTATGGCTCACCCACACCCGTTTCTCAGGTTGCTGATGTAAAGGCATCTGATGCCCGTACACTCGTTATCACTCCCTGGGATGCTTCTATCAACAAGGCTATCGAAAAGGCTATCCTTGTTTCCGATATCGGTATCACACCTGTAAACGACGGTAAGATTATAAGACTTGCGTTCCCTCAGCTTACAGAGGAGCGTCGTCGTGAGCTTACAAAGCAGGTATCAACAGCAGGTGAGGATGCAAAGGTTGCTGTACGTAACATCCGCCGTGATGCCAACGACAAGATCAAGGCTATGAAGAAAAACAATGAAATGACCGAGGACGAGGTTAAGGATTCCGAAAAGAGTGTACAGGATCTTACCGACAAGTACATCAAGAAGATTGACGAGATAACCGCCGCAAAGGAAAAGGAACTTCTCTCCATCTAATAACAGAAGGAGCAACTGTCCTGTCAGAAATTATCACTGGGAGCCTCTTTTGCGGCTCCCGTGATTTTATTTGCAAAGGGCAGTGTTTTACATAATGAAATCAATTTTTAACTTATTTAAAAAGCAAAAAGAAGTATCTGCCGACACACAACGGATTATCCCCGGACATATTGCTTTTATTATGGACGGCAACGGTAGATGGGCAAAGGCCCGCTCCATGCCGAGAGAGTTTGGCCACAGCGAGGGCGCAAAGGCTTTCAGAAATGTGGTTCGTTACTGCTCAAAAATCGGAGTAAAGCACGTGACCGTTTATGCCTTTTCCACCGAGAACTGGAAAAGGCCCGAAAAGGAAGTATCATCCATTATGAAGCTTCTTTCCGACTTTATGGATGAGGCTTTTGCGGATATGGACAAAAATAAGTTCCGTGTAATCTTTTTAGGCAGCAAGGAGCCGTTTTCGAAGGAACTCCGGTGCAAGATGATAGATCTTGAAAAAACGAGTGCAAAATATACTCAAATACTCAACGTTGCCTTTAACTACGGCGGCCGTGATGAGATTGTCCATGCGGTAAATGAGCTCATTGGTGAGGGCTGTCAAAAGGTGACCGAGGAGCTTATAAGCGAGCATCTTTATACAAGGCTTTCGCCCGACCCTGACCTTATTGTACGGACTGCGGGAGAATACAGAATTTCAAATTTCCTCTTGTGGCAGGCGGCATATGCGGAGTTTTACTACACCGACAAGCTCTGGCCTGAGTTTGACGAGGCGGAAATTGACAAAGCTATCGACTCGTTTAACAGGCGTGAGCGCAGATACGGCGGAGTAGATGCCGTTAAATCTGCAAAATAATATATTCGGAGACTATTTATGTTAAAGCGTGTAATTACAGGAATAATACTTGTTGCGGTATTTATTCCGCTGATTATTTTATCACACACTCATATTTTTACTGCCGTGGTGACATTACTTTCACTTCTCGGCGTTTATGAAATGGTAAAATGCCTTGGATTTCACAAGAATATGGCTGTGCTTATTCCCTCTCTGCTGATCGGTGCAGGAACACCCCTCTGTACGAGGCTTCTTGCAAGTCCGACTCAGTTTGCGCCATGGGCACTTGGTATAATTCTGATCTATCTGTTCTACCTCCAGGCTTACTGCGTAATTATGAGAGACAAGGTTGATTATTCTCTCCTTTCGCGTGTATTTATGGCGGTAGTTTACATCACTGCGGGCTTTTGTTCGCTGATACTGCTCCGTGATTCAAGCGGCGGTGAATACATCTTTTTACTTGTATTTATCGGTGCGTGGATTACCGACACTATGGCGTATTTTACGGGATTTTTATTCGGCAAGCACAAGCTTATACCCGAGGTCAGCCCCAAAAAGACGGTTGAGGGTGCTATCGGCGGTACTTTATTTTCGGGCATTTTTTATGTGCTTTACGGACTTGTGGTATCAAAGATAACAAATATTGATATGCAGTTATGGTCATTGTTTGTTGCAGGTATTGTTGCAGCCGTTGTTGCACAGTTTGGTGACCTTGTGGCATCTATAATAAAAAGGCAGACCGGAATCAAGGACTTCGGAAACATTTTCCCCGGTCACGGCGGAATACTTGACCGTTTTGACAGCATTATTGCCTTAGCCCCATTTCTTCTTATGATGCACGCAGCACCATTTATCAACTTTATCATTTAAGGCAGATTTAATATGAAAACGATTACTATACTCGGCTCCACAGGCTCTGTTGGAAGCCAGACCGCAGATGCAGTAAAGAACAGATCGGATGTTTCGGTTTACGGAATATCCTTTAATAAAAATGTAAAGGCTGCAGAAGCGCAGGCGCGGGAATTAAAGGTAAAAGAAGTTGTAACTCCCAACAATGAAGCATACAACGACATAAAGGCAAGGCTTAAAGACACGGATATCCGCGTAAGCTGTGGTAATGCTGCCGAGCTTGCCTCCGTCAGGGTTGACAGAGTCTTCAACTCAATAACCGGTTGTGCAGGTCTTCCTGCTACACTTTCAGCCCTCAATGCGGGAAATTCTCTTGCTCTTGCCAACAAGGAGTCGCTTGTGAGTGCAGGCAAGCTTGTAATGGAGACTGCCGAGAAAAATGGCGCAACCGTACTTCCTGTAGACAGTGAGCACACTGCTCTGCACGAATGTCTGCGTGCAGGTGACAGACAGGAAGTAAAGAAGCTCATACTTACGGCATCAGGCGGTCCTTTCTTCGGTTTTGGTAAAAGTGAGCTTGAAAAAGTCACGGCAAAGGATGCACTTAAGCACCCGAACTGGACTATGGGACAAAAAATAACCATCGACTCTGCTACCCTTATGAACAAGGGCTTTGAAATTGTCGAAGCAGCGTTTCTTTACGGTGTAAAGCCGTCTCAGATAGATGTTGTTGTTCACAGAGAAAGCATAATCCACTCGATGGTAGAATATATTGATAACACTGTGATTGCGCAGTTATCTCTTCCGGATATGCGCCATTCTGCGGAATATGCGCTTGATTATCCGCAGAGATTAAAGTCTGTAACGGCTGAACTTGATTTAACAAAATTATCGGGGCTTTCGTTTGCAAAGCCCGACACTGCAGTTTTCCCGATGCTTGATCTCGGATATGAAATCCTTGAGCGCGGTCAGGGCTTCGGTTCGGCAGTAAATGCGGCAAACGAAGTTGCCGTCTGGAGATTTATCAGGGGAGAAATCGGCTTTTGTGACATCTACAGAACTGTCAGGTATGTATGTGACAAGCTTGG
>JAZSET010000023.1:0-2142 GCA_045531795.1 Eubacteriales bacterium
AAGGCTTATAAAGCTGACTGAAAAAATTGCAGAGGAGGTAGAAAACAGTTTTATAGGTACAGAAGCGGAAGTCCTTTTTGAACAGACAGACGGTGAGTATGCCGAGGGACTTTCGGGAAACTATCTCCGCATATACGCTAAGGGTGGAGAAAATTTAATAGGAAAAATCCAAAAGGTAAAAACGCATACGAGGCATAATGGATTTTTGTTTGGCGAAATATGCTCTGTTTAAAACAGAGCATATTTTTTGTTCTAAACCACTTTACAAATCCCCGAAAAAGCTATACAATAGTGTATTATGGAGGGAGTATGCACAGTTATGAGAAAAGGTGATATTGCTTTAATAACAGTAGCTGTGATTTTCCTTATGTTGTGGCTTATTCCCAAGCCTCAGGGCGGTACGGTCATAATATCCGTAAACGGTGAGACTTACAGAGAGGTTTCTCTCAATGAAAACTCTGTGATACCCATTGAAACGGAGTTTGGGAAAAATACTGTCGTGATAGAAAAGAGAGAGGTTTTTGTAACCGATGCAAACTGCCCCGACGGACTCTGTGAAAAAGACAGAATCAGCAAAAGCGGGGAGAGTATAGTGTGTCTACCCAACAGACTCAGCGTGACTGTCGAGGGTAAAAACAAAGAAGAAGTTGATGTAATTCTATGGTGAATACAAGGAAGATAACAAAGCTTGCCGCATTTATTTCCGTGGCGGTAATTCTCGGTTATGTGGAAAGCTTCTTTCCGCCTGTAGCGGCAGGGGTGAAACTTGGTATTGCAAATACAGTTATTATAACCGTGCTTTACACCTCGGGTACAAAAGAAACATGGATGGTGTCAATACTTAAAGTGGTTTTATGTATGGTGCTTTTCGGCAGTATGACATCATTTATATACAGCCTTTCGGGTGCAGTTTTAAGCCTTTCGGCAATGATTATCGCAAAAAAGAGCAAAGGCTTCTCAATGGTCAGCGTAAGCGGTTTGGGAGGGCTATGCCATAATCTTGCACAGTTTGTCTGTGCATATATAATAATCGGCAAGGGTGTACTTTTCTATTTGCCTGTGCTATGTCTTTCGGGAATTTTGTGCGGAGTGCTGACAGGAATTGCCGCACAGCTTATTATAAAAAGAGGGAGGGAGATTTTTGGCAAAGAGTGACTACCTTAAATTATCTGACAAAAAAGTAAAAGAAATCGGGGACAAGCTGAATCTCCCCGTAAAACAGGTGAAAAGACGGGTGGAGGAAAGGGATAAGGCAAATCTCTGGCGTCCCTGCTACATCCGTGATATTGAGAAAATCCTGCATCATCCGTACTATAACAGATACACCGATAAAACGCAGGTGTTCTCTTTCTACAAGGATGATGATATAACACGCCGTGCACTTCACGTACAGCTTGTGTCACGAATTGCAAAAAATATAGGCAGACTCTTAGGGCTTGACCTTGACCTTATAGAGGCAATTGCACTCGGTCACGATATGGGACATACTCCATTCGGCCACGCTGGTGAAAGCCTTTTGAGCGAGATTTACCATAACCGTACGGGCAGATTTTTTAACCACAATGTTCACAGCGTGAGAGTGCTTGACAAAATCTTCAACCTTAACATCAGTCTCGACACTCTGGATGGAATCTTATGTCATAACGGTGAGCTGGAGCTTCAGGAATACCGACCGTCTGCACTCCGCGGATTTTCTGAGTTTGATGAAAAGGTTGAGGGTTGCTACATCTCCCGTGAGAATATAAAAAAGCTTATCCCGTCAACGCTTGAGGGATGTGTGGTTAGAGTCAGCGACATCATTGCCTATATCGGCAAAGACAGGCAGGATGCAGAGAGGGCAGGTCTGGCAGGTGCTTATAAGGGAAGCGACAACGCATATATGATAAATAACTTTGTAATAAACATTGTGGAGAACAGCTTTGGCAAGGATTATATAAAAATGGATGAGGAATATTTCCAAGCTCTCAAAAAAGCCAAGAGCGACAACTATGAGAATATTTATCTGTCACAGAGTGTAAAGGAGCAGTATGACAAATCTCTGAAGCCGATGTTTGAGATGCTTTATGAAAAGCTGATTTCGCAGGTCGGCGACAGGCAGAGCCTTGTTCACAGACATCATATTGACTATGTTAATACACGCAG
>JAZSET010000050.1:0-6680 GCA_045531795.1 Eubacteriales bacterium
GACCTTTTGGTTACTTTTCGGGCGGCCGAAAAGTAACAGCCCTGAAACGCAAATCCAAAAATATCTATAATTTCCAAAATAACAAACCAACCTGTGTGAAAATAATAAACCAATAAAACCTCATACTCGGTTGAGATAAACGCCAAGCAATTTCTGTCAGAAAACAAACTCGGTAGATTTGCCCCTGTAGGCAAATCAGCGAGTCCGCCATCTTGTTTTATGCATCTGATTTTACCACTACGCCTCGAATAGCGGCAGGAGCAAGAAGCACCCTACGGCGTTCTATTCTTCGTTGGTGTGCGTTTCGTATACAGAAAATTTATTCCTGTCCCTGCAATTCTCTCTCGGCCTGAGTTGCTCTCAGATACACTGCATTAAGTGCCGTATCTGTAAATACACTTTTATCTTTTGTCTCGTTATATACCATCTCAGCCACTTGCGCTACCGAGTACGCATTAAGAAGCTTCATTATCTCAGGGGTTTGTTTTACCCTCTCGCTTTTCGCAAGTGGATATACCCTGTCATATCCGTCACCGACAAAATACACTTGAACTCTCTTTTCCCGTGCATACTTGTCTGCTTCATTTGCCAGCTCGTCGGGTAAAGCCAGCCGATCCTCGCACAGTCTCTTAACACTCTTGCCGTCACTTTCAAATATCGCATTGTAAAGTCCGCTCCGTCTTGCGTCTGACACGGGAATTATTATTCCTTTCAGTGCTTTTGCCTGCTCGGCATATGCCTCAAGAGTCGACACTCCGACACAGGGCTTACCTCTGCCAAACGCCAGACCTTTTATTACAGACACGCCAATCCTTATCCCCGTAAATGAGCCGGGGCCAACACTGCAGGCAAACATATCAACATCATCTGCAGTCACATTTGCATTTTTAAGCACCGATTCTGCCATCGGGAGCAATGTTTCACTGTGCGTATGAGTGGTGTTTATAAAAGCCTCCGACAGTCTGCGTTCACCGTCACAAAGAGCAACACTTGCAGAAAGTGCGCTCGAATCAAGCGAAAGTATTTTCACGATTTAATCTCCTTTACGCTGATGAGGCGTGAGCATTCGCCCGTTTTTTCTATCTCCACTCTCAGATAATGCTCTGGCAGTGCAAACTCAATGTTTTCGCTCCACTCACAAACTATAAGCGCGCCTCTTAAAAAATAATTGTCAAAATCTATCGAATCAAGATCATCTTCACTCTCTACTCTGTACATATCAAAGTGAAAGATTGCGGGGGTATCTGAATTTTCGGGATATATTTCATTTACTATCGCGTATGTGGGACTTGACACACAAGCACCTTTGGCAAGCACATCAGCCATTCCTCTTACAAACGCAGTTTTACCTGCGCCGAGTCCGCCGTACATTGCCACAAAATTTATACTGTTATCTTTTGCTATATTCGCAAGCACTTTTCCCGCATTTTCGGTTTCTTCGGGAGAGTTTGTTGTAAGCGCATACTCAATCATAATCCACATTTACCCTGATATATAATAATATTATCTCATACATAGATAATGATACCATATTTTACGCCTAAAGTCAAGTATGGAAGTAACAAAATTCCCCTTTATTTATCGCAAAAATGAAATAAAAAAACGGTGGGCGGCAGGACAACGCCCGCCACTATGCACGGAATTTGCTGGTATCGTTTGGCGGGAGGAGCAAGCCCCTCCCCTACCAATGCAAAATGTTGTTTTCACTAATGTCGGTGTACGAGGCAGGACAAGTCCTGCACCAAAACAGCGTTTATTATTTACAAAAAAGCAAAGTCTCCACTCGTACTCCGATGTCGGTGTACGGGTGGCAGGGCTCGCCCTGCACCAAAACAGCGTTTATTATTTACAAAAAACAAAGTCTCCACTCGTACTCCGATGTCGGTGTACGGGTGGAGATTTTAAATTTTATCAGTCCTCACGCGCGTTTCAGGTCAAGGGGCGTGCCCCTTGTGTCTCTGCCTTATATTGTGTCGTACTTTGCGAGGTACTCGTCATACTGACTTACAAAGTTGTTTTCACCGTCATTCTTAACGTGGTTAAGATAATAGTGAGGCTCGTAGGCATTTTCGTCATTCTGAAGTACCGTTACACCGATATTTGAGCAGTGGTCGGCAATTCTTTCAAAGTTTGTGATAATATCCGAATACACAAAGCCAAGCTCGATTGTACACTTGTTATTCTGAAGTCTTTCGATATGATTGCTCTTCATCTTGTATTTGAGCTTATCTATAACCTGTTCAAGAGGCTCAATCTTCATAGCAAGTGTCTTATCATTTGTTTCAACTGACTTTATGGAAATATCAACAATTTCTTTTACCGCATCAGACATAACCTTGATTTCATTTACTGCTTCGGCAGAAAACTCTATCTTCTTTGTAAAGATTTCCTTGGATGCGCCCATAAGGTTGCAGGCGTGGTCGGAAATTCTCTCTGCGTCACCGATTGTGTGGAGAAGTGATGTTACCTCGCTCGCTTCATGCTCTGAAAGCTTATGGCCTGCAAGCTTTACGAGATATGAGCCGAGCTTATCCTCGTAGTTATCAACCTCTTCTTCAAGGTCTTTTACATAAGCATCTGTTTTTGCATCATAGCTGAGGAGCTTGTCGATTGAATCGTTTACAGTATCACCTGTAAGCTTCATCATTTCAACAATAATTTCCTTTGCTTTTTCAAGCGCAAAGCCGGGGACATTCAGGAAACGGTCGTCAAGCACTCTGAGCTTATCTTCCTTGTTTTCTTCGTTTGACTTGAATGTGAGAATTGCAAGCTTTTCGATAAAGTTGCAGAAAGGTATAAGAATTACGGTTGAAATCACGTTGAATGCTGTATGAACAAGGGCTATATTGAATACTGTAGCCTGTCCGTTCATAAATTCAAAATCGAAGATATAGTCGAGTGCATAGAAGCCTGCTACCACAGCAATTACGCCGATTATTTTAATATACAGGCAGGAAATGGCTACCCTTTTTGAATCCTTATTTCCGCTTATTGATGATAAAATAGGTGTGATTGTTGTACCGATATTCTGACCAAGTATTACAGGAAGTGCTGTTGCCATAGGTATAGCTCCTGTAAGGGCTAACGCCTGCAAAATACCGATGGAAGCAGATGAAGACTGAATAATTGCAGTAAGAATTGTACCGCAAAGAATGCCAAGCACAGGGTTTTCAAACATTACAAGAATACTTGCAAAATTGGGGTCGTTTTTGAGACCGCTCATAGCACCGGACATTGTTTCCATACCGAACATAAGTACCGCAAAGCCAAGAAGTATTGCACCTATATCCTTTTTCTTTTCGGACTTTGCAACCATTGTCATTAAAATACCGATTGCCGCAAGAATAGGTGTAAATGAATCAGGCTTTAACAGCTCAAGCCACTTTACGCCTGCCGCATCAATACCTGTTGTACTCAAAAGCCATGCAGTTACTGTTGTACCGACATTGGCACCCATTATAACAGCTATCGACTGTGAAAGCTTCATAATACCCGAGTTTACAAAGCCTACAAGCATAACTGTTGTTGCTGAAGAGCTCTGAATTATTGCGGTTACAACGAAGCCGAGAAAAAAGCCTTTGATTCTGTTAGATGAAAGTTTCTGAAGAATAGACTCAAGCTGACCGCCCGAAAGTTTCTTCAGATTGTCGCCCATATAGTTCATTCCGAAAAGGAAGAGAGCAAGGCCTCCGATTAAAGTGATAATAGAAAAAATATCCATTTGTTCCTCCTGTTTTTACACGGATAACTGATACTACACGGTTAAGAATCTGTACAACGCCCAAATTCCACCGATTATAATTGTATCATTAAGATACAAATTTGTCAATAATATTTTATTATAAAACAAAAAGCCTGAAAATCAGTTAATTTGTGTAACTTAACAATGTATCCTTCCATCTTTGCAAAAAGCAAAGCGAGCTGTCTGTACAGCTCGCTTTATACGGCTATTTTTCAAAGAAAGTTTTTGCTCTGTTCCCTGCCAGTTCAAAAAGTCCGCTGTTTATCATAAAATTATAAATACTTTCCTTTTTCTATATCGGACACAATTTGTGCAATTGCGTCCTCTTCGTTTGATACCGTTATATAGTCTGCAGCATTTTTTGCATTTTCGCAGGCGTTTGCTACCGCAATACCGACTCCTGCCGCTTCAAGCATTTTTACATCATTATCGTAGTCACCGACTCCTATTGTGCTCTTCCGCTTGATATTATAGAGCTCACAAAGCTTACCTAATGCAAACTCCTTGTTTGCATTTTTCGGCAAAATCTCATAAAGTGTGTACTGTGTACGCATAAAGGAAAATTTATCCGATAACGGGTGATTATGTAAAAGCTCCGCAATTTTAAGTATCGTTTCTTCTTTTTCGTGAGCGAACACAATTTTTGTCAGCGGTTTTCCGATTTTATTGTAGTCGCAGGTGACACGTGGCAGTTTTTCCTCGTATCTCAGTCTTGCCATTGCCGAATTGTCTTTATAAAACATTATTTCCGTATCGGTGTTAATTTCCATCGCGACATCGGGGAGTTCTTCGTCTATGCACCTTATGAGCTCGTTGACCTCCCGCGGCAATTCCTCAATCCACTCATATTTTTTTGCGTCATAGTTATATATTCCGCCGCCACCGTTACACCCGAACGGCAAATTGGGCTTTACTGTTTCGCAATAGTCAAATATAGCGCCCGGTGCCCTGCCGGTCATAATTGTAAAATAGCCGCCGTTTTGCTTGAAATATTCTATTGCTTCAAGATTTCTTTCTGACACAGACTTGTCGTTTTTAAGCAGCGTACCGTCAAGGTCTGTGCATATAAGTATTCCGTCAAATTTCCCCATTTACTTTTCTCTTTCTGAACAAACTATTTAGAATCACTTTCCTCTTCTGCCTCGTGTAGAACTATGAACTAAATCAGTTTGCGTTCTCTTTATCTTCAATCTCTATAAGGCCATCGGGAGTCTCCACCATATCGTGACGATTGAGCAAAAATCTTCTGACCACAAAAAGTATCGCAATAGCAACAACTGTAAGCAAATCTTCGAGGGGGGGTGTATGCCCAACTATCAGCTTTCGTGCGAGAGCAAACGCTAAAACCTCAATAATTGTTTCAGGTGTGTGTTTACAAAGCATTTTTATAAGCTCAGCACCAATAGCAAGCGTAATTGCTTTATCCAAAATTGTGACAAGTGAATCAATTCCCTGTTCAATAAAGGAAAAATCAAACATATCCACAACTACCCGTACAGCCAGGATAATTACCGCAATGCTTACAAGAAGCGATATAAACAATTCGATAAGATAGCTTAACTCAAACATTTTATCCTGTAGTTTCTTTCTCATAGTGATACTCCTTTTAAATTTTCTTCTGCAAAATAAGTATACCATTATAGGAAGAAAAATGCAATAGATAACGACCTTTAATTGAAAAAAACACCCGGAGAACACTTTCGTCTCCGGGCATTGATTTTATTTGTGAGTATCTTCGAAATGAGGGCGTTTAAAGAACATAAACCCTAAGCAAACCACAAGGAGCATTATTATCAGATACATAACAGATGCCGGCATAATTTCTCTCCTCTTTTTTTATCTGCATCTATTATATAAAATTTAACCGTAATCTGGCAACAAAGAATAGCAGTTATGGCAATTTTGCCATAACTGCTATCATTGATGCGCTTTAATTAACGCTTGACATATGAGGGTACAAAAGAAACTCCAAGTCCGGTATTGGCAAGTGAAAGCGCTGACTCTATTGACTGCACCTCTATAATCGGTTCGGGGAGGTCATTTTCTCTTAAAATGTCGGTTAGCATATTTGATATATTAAGTCCCTTTTCGGGAGAAATATAGTTGCAGACCTTTAGTATCTCTTCGACTTTCATTCCCTCGTATTATTTCGGAATTGCCAGAAATATATCTTCTGAAAATAGCTCTACTGCACCGAAATTCCGTGTTCCGTCATATTTTATTGAAATAATCAGGTCAAGCTCACCCGCATATAGTTCTGCACTTAACTGTGCCGCTGTTCTCTCCTTAAAAACAAGCCTTGTGCCATCATTTATTTTATAAAAATACTCAACAAGGAGAGGTAAAACGAAATGTGCTCGAGTCGGGCTGAGTCCTATGGTCAGGGTATTTGAATTACCGTTTTTTATGCCCTCAAGTTCACGGCTTAGTTTTTTATATGAGTCGCTTATTCTTCTGCCTGCGTCAATGTACTTCTGTCCCGCTTCCGTGAGTCTTAACGGTATTTTCTTTCTGTCAAAAAGCTCAAGCCCAAGCTCACTTTCAAGCTTTGACAGGTACTTTGAGAGCGTCGACTGTGAAATTTTAAGTACCTTTGCTGCCTTTGATACAGAACCACATCTTGCTATCTCAATCACCGTTTCAAATTCTTTTAATGTATTCATTCGTATACCTCCTCCCAACATATTTATTACATTTAAAATGATATCACACCACAGACATAAAGTCAAGATAAAAAGAAAAAGGACTGCTCATGCAGTCCTTAAAAAATGTTCATAGAAAATCGAATAAAGGAAGAAGGAACATGAACGAACCTTCAAGTGAGTGTATACTCACATTGTAAGTTCAAGCCCTCGGTCTATTAGTATCAATCAGCTGCACGCATTACTGCGCTTCCACACTTGACCTATCAAACTCGTAGTCTACAAGTGACCTTACT
>JAZSET010000085.1:0-10329 GCA_045531795.1 Eubacteriales bacterium
TTCTTTTCACTCTTCACTTTTATCTTTTCGCTCATCGAAGTTTTGCATCTTATATGCTGTAAACTCCGATGATGCGGTGTTCATTCAATAAAAGCTTATTGACTCTCCAAAGCAAGAGGTAACAGATTATGAAGAAAATTATTGCGGTGGTTGGACCTACTGCCTCGGGAAAAAGCGCACTTGCTCTTGAACTTGCAAGACGATTAGACGGTGAAATTGTATCCTGCGACTCTATGCAGATTTACAAATATCTGGATATCGGAACAGCAAAGCCCACACAGGAAGAAATGCGTGAAATTCCCCACCATATGATTGATATTGTTGACCCGTCGGTGGTAAACTCATACTCCTGTGCAGAATTTGTCGAAGCTGCAAGAAATTGTATAGATGATATAATTTCACGGGGTAAACTGCCTGTATTATGCGGGGGTACCGGGTTATACATTGACAATATTATTGCAGACACTGAATTCTCCGAAACTGTTGCAGATACCGCCTACAGAGAAAGTCTCTTTAATCTTGCAAATACCCGGGGTAACGAATATGTATATAATATGCTTATGGAAACTGACCCTGAAAGTGCAAAGGCAACTCACCCCAATAATATCAAAAGGGTTATAAGGGCGCTTGAAATATATCATTCATCCGGAGTTACCAAAACCGAATGGGATAAAAAATCAAGACTGAGAAAATCTCCGTATGATGCAAGAATAATCGGTCTTTGTTATAATGACCGTGAAGCTTTGTATGAAAGAATTAACACCCGCGTTGATTTAATGGTAGAGTCCGGACTTATAAACGAGGTGGAAAGCCTTATAAAAAGCGGCATTCTCAGAAAAGACTCAACCGCTGCTCAGGCAATAGGATACAAGGAACTGCTCGGTTATATTTTGGGCGAAGCTTCCCTTGAAGAAGCCCTCGAGTCAGTAAAGCGCGAAAGCAGACGATATGCAAAAAGACAAATGACCTGGTTTTCACGCAACAAAGATATTCATTGGCTATACCCCGACACTTTTGCCGTAAATGACAGATTTAAAATTATTGTAAACAATGCTCTTGACTACTTAACCTCTGACGGCTTTTGTGATATAATTGATCAGTAATACTTTTTGTTTGAATTTGGGAGATTATTTTGGAAAAAGATTTAAAAAGCAGAATTTTAAAATATACAATAACCTCCATTGTTTTTGCTCTTATTTGTGCCTACCTGATTTATCATATGGTCGCGGGTGCTTCTGACAGCATCGTAACCGAAATTGCTTACCCGATAAGCGATGAAATTTCACTCGACTGCGATGCGTATGTTATAAGAAATGAAAGAATTATTAAATCAGACTCGCCGGGAATGTCTGCTACATATTACTATGACGACGGAGCAAAGGTGTCAAAGAATTCGCGTGTTGCTTCCCTGTTTTACGACGAAAGCGAATCGCGCGGCAGAACAATGATAGATATTGATAAAAAGATCGACTTTCTTGAAAACAGCAACATCGATAAAACATATATGACCTCCGATACCTCGGGAGTTGATGCAAAGCTCAATGATATTTATTATGCTATAAGAACAAGCCTTGAAGATGGAAAGATAAACAGTGTGCTTTCCTCGTCCGAGGATTTGCTCACTCTTTTGAACCGCCGTATGGTTATAACAGGCGAGGTTGCGGGTTTTGATAAACAGATAGAACAGCTTCAGAGTGAGCGTCAGAAATATTCGCGTTCAATCGGAGTTGACACCACATCCGTTTATACCGACCTGTCAGGATACTTTTATTCAAACTGCGACGGATATGAGAATATTTTCAACATAGAAAATATCCAGAACATATCTTATGACGGCTTTATGGATTACACCTTAAAGTCACCGGAGAATGACGATGGCTACAGCATTGGCAAAATCGCCTACGATTATTCCTGGCAGCTTGTTTGCCCTGTTACAAAAACCGATTTGAAGAATTACTCTATCGGTAAAAGCTACGAAATTGTATTCACAAACAATGCAAATAAAAGACTTAAACTCAAGCTTATAGAAACAATCCCCGACACCGATTCAGACGGTGCGCTTATGGTGTTTGAGTCTTTTGACTGTCCGGGCGACTTTGCTTTTACAAGAATGCAGCAGGTTAAAATAATTGAAAGCTCTGTAAGCGGTATAAAGGTTCCCTCCGGTGCGCTCAGAGTCGTTGACGGAGAAACCGGTGTTTACATACTATACGGCTCAAAGGTATATTTCTGTAAGCTTAACATTATTGCACAGAAAGAAAACTATTATATTGCCGCGGTTCCCGATCTTCAGGAAACTCCCTACGGCGTGCTGTGTATTTATGATAACATCATAGTAAGCGGCAAAGATTTATACGAGGGCAAGGTGATTAGCTGATGCTTGAATTTGACATAATAAGAGAAAACTACAATAAAGTTCTTGCCGAGATAAAGAAAGAAACCGACAGGAATATCGAAATTATGGCAGTTACCAAAAATCAGCCGGTTGAAGCCATCAACTTTGCTATTAACGAGCTCGGCATATCAATAATCGGTGAAAACCGCGTTCAGGAACTGCTCTCTAAGTATGACAGCATAGATTTTCCATCTAACCGCAGGGTAAGAGTTCATCTTATCGGCTCACTTCAGACAAACAAGGTCAAATACATAATTGACAAGGTTGATATGATTGAGTCACTTGACTCGTTAAGACTTGCACAGGAAATCAACAAACGCGCCTCTAAAATCGGCAAGGTAATGGAAGTTCTTGTTGAGGTCAATATCGGCAGAGAGGAGCAAAAAGGCGGTGTTATGCCCGACGAGCTTTTGGAATTCGTTGAAAAAGTATCGCTTTATCCGAATTTAAAGGTGCGCGGACTTATGACAATTGCACCGAAAACCGCCGAAAAAACAAAAATTTTCGAATTTTTTCAAGAAACTTATAAATATTTTATTGACATTTCGCAAAAAAACATACATAATATAGATATGGACATTCTGTCCATGGGTATGAGCTCTTCATATATCCCTGCGATAAATGCCGGCTCAACCAGGATAAGACTCGGCACTACTCTCTTTGGAGAAAGAAAATAATTTTGATTAAATTTTTTGGAGGTAGAAATGAACATATTCGACTCAATCAAAAATCTTGGCAAAAATTCTGACGATGTAATCGGCGCTTATGACGACAGTGCTTACGAAGAGGGCGTTGACGATTACGACACAAGCTATGGTGATGATAGCGGTGTTTCAATGACAAGCGCGGCTCTTCAGCTTAAGGTTGTTAAGCCCACATCCTTTAATGAGGTTACTCAGATTGCCGACCATCTTCTTGAGGGCAAGACTGTTGTTTTAAACCTTGAAGCTACACAGAAAGAATCTGCAAGACGCCTTATTGACTTCCTCACCGGCGTTGTTTACTCTATCCAGGGTAAGTTCAAGAATGTTGCAGCAAACACATTTATTATTACTCCTCACGATGTTGATGTAACAGGCGATCCCTCTGCTGTTGCCGACACAGAAAGCGAAGAAGACTAATTTACTTTAGTTTTCTGAGGTACTTGTGAACAATATCGCTTATATAACCATTTACCTGTTTACAAATGTTGTGCACACACTTCTGTCGATAGTTATCTTCCTGATGTTTGTGAGAGCAGTGCTCTCCTGGTTTCCCATAAAGGAAAACCCGATTGAAGAGTTTATCTATCAGGTGACAGAGGTGTTTGTGTACCCTGTAAGAATGATAATCGAGAGATTTGACTCTTTAAGCTCTCTACCTATTGACATATCTTTTTTTGTCGCTTTTATGTGTATGAGTATAGTTCTTGAAATTCTCTCGGTATTTAAGGCATAAATTATGAATAAGAATTTTTCATTCCTTAATTTTGCCGATGATGATGAAAAGCGGACTGTATTATCGGCGCTTGAACTTGCCGAAAGAAGCAAAAATCAAGACGCAGTTATCTCATCATTTCTCAATATTCGTGAGCAAAAGCTCGTAAAAACCGCCCTTTTGTCGGACGGTTCTTTCTGCTTTACTTTTTTTGGCGGATACCGTGAGGCAGAGAGGGCTGTTCTTTTGTGCTTTCCCGAATATCTTGCATACTCTATGATGCTTGAGCCGGGTTATATTGACTCAAAGGATGACGGGCTTTTCTCTTATTGCCGTGAAAATACAGCCGGCTTAATTACTCTTGTCCATATAAGCTGTTCGGATTTTGTGAAACTCACGCACAGGGATTATATGGGCTCAATACTTTCGCTTGGAATAGACCGTTCTGTTGTTGGCGACATTATTGTAAATTCAGAGCACGATGCTTATGTTTTTCTGCTGTCAAAAATTGCTGACTATGTTTGCTTTAATCTCAAATCAGTTGGCCGCACTCCGGTCAGGGTTACAATATGCAACGATTATGCACACCTGAGAATCAAGCAGAATACAAGCGAGTCTTCTTATGTTGCCACTTCCCTGCGTTTCGACTGCGTTATTTCATCAATCACAGGTATTTCAAGAGATAAGTCAAAAACAATGATTAAGCAGGGAAATTGCGAACTTAACTACTATTCAAAAGCATCCCCGGATGATACTGTTACCGATGGCGATATTATATCGGTAAGAGGATACGGAAAATATAAAATTGCAGATACAAGCGGTGTAACATCCAAAGGCAAATCACGCATCACCGTTTTAAAATATATCTGATTGAGAGGTAATTTCAATGTTAAAACCAAGTGAACTCAAAAAGAAAAATTTTACCAAAGCGGTAAGAGGATACAGCACAACCGAGGTTGACGAATATATGGGCTATATGCTCGAAAAATATACGGAGCTTTTCAGACGCAACTTTGAGCTTGAACAACAGCTTCGTGTTTTAAATGAACAGAAAAGTGAACTTGAAAGCGAAAAAGAGTCTGTAAAAACAGTTCTTGCCAATGCACAGAAAGTTGCTTCCTCAATTATCGAAAAAGCAAACACCCGTGCAGGTGAAATTATTGAGTCAGCACGCGTT
Organism: Eubacteriales bacterium; assembly: GCA_045531795.1. Classification (GTDB taxonomy): domain Bacteria; phylum Bacillota; class Clostridia; order Oscillospirales; family CAG-272; genus UBA4717. Next base: position 4,989 of record JAZSET010000085.1, read on the forward strand.
GCAGGTAATGCCGTGCTTTCCGATCTGAATGAACATATAAATGCAGAAAGAGAAACTGCTCTTTCAATCAAGAATCAGGTTAATTCCCTGAAGCGTTCTTTATTTGAAACATACCGCGAGCATATCGAACGCATTGATAACCTCACAAGAATAACAGACTCCGTGAAAATCAAGTCAAGTGATGAATACTTAAACGATGCAGTAAATCGCGCACAAAAGGCTCTCAAGAATCTGAAAGCCGCAGACAAGGCTGAAGTAAATCTGACTTATGAGGTTGGTGACACTGCAGAAACTCCGATTGTCCGCGAGGATGATACCGAGAATGAAATTGTTGAAAACCCAACTCTTGAAACAGCCGCTGATTCTTCAGTTTCCACTGCTGTTGACACCTCCGACACACTTGTTTTTGAAAAGGTTAAAGACTCTTCAGACGGACAGTATACGGACAACAGTGCCACACTTGTAATTGACAAGGTAAACGCAGACGATAATGAATAATAAAATCGTATCAGTTGTTATTATTCTGTTGTCGGTTATCGCCGACAGACTTACAAAAATAATTGCTGCCACAAATCTTCGTGACAGCGGTATCGGCAGTGTTGATGTTATAAGCGATGTGCTTAGTCTTACTTATCACGAAAACCGCGGTGCTGCCTTTGGTATGTTTGCCGACTCAAGGTGGATATTTATGGTTTTTTCGGTAGTTGGAATTCTTGCTGTACTTGTTTACCTGTTTTTCTTTAAAGAAAGCAACAAACTCGTAACAAGTTCTCTTGCTCTTATTGCAGGCGGCGGAATCGGCAATATGATTGACAGAATATCAAACGGCTATGTTGTTGATTTTATATATTTTGAAATAATTGACTTTCCGATTTTCAATGTTGCTGACATCTGTGTAACCTGCGGTTCATTTTTACTTATAATATATTTACTCTCAACTATAAAACAGGGAGATGTGCAGGGGAGTTAAACTCTTCCCTGCATTTTATTGCTTATGGAAGAAATTTTGATACTTGAAGCACAGGCTTCTCATATCGGTATGCGTCTTGACGCATATATAAGCGAAAACTCAGAGCTTACCCGTTCATCACTACAAAAGCTTATTGAAAACGGCAATGTAACGGTAAACGGCACTGTTCAGAAAAAGAATTATAAAATCAGGGAAAATGATGTTATTAGCATCACTCTTCCTGAGCCTGAAGTTCTTGACGCAGAGCCTGAGGATATTCCGCTTGACATTGTTTATGAGGACAAATACCTGCTCGTAGTAAACAAGCCCAAAGGTATGGTCGTTCATCCTGCAGCCGGAAACACGTCAGGCACACTTGTAAATGCTCTTATGTATCACTGCAAGGATTCACTTTCTTCAATAAACGGTGTTATACGGCCCGGCATTGTGCATAGAATTGATAAGGACACAAGCGGTCTTCTTATTGTGGCAAAATGTAACGAAGCTCACCTTGATTTAGCTGAGCAGATAAAGATTCATTCCTTTGACAGAATCTATAATGCAATTGTCGCCGGCAATATTAAAGAGGATACGGGCTTTATTGATGCACCGATTGGCCGTCATCCCGTGGACCGGAAGAAAATGGCAGTGATTAAAGGTTCGTCTTCGGGTGCAAGGGAGGCTAAAACTCACTATCAGGTACTTAAACGGTTTGGTAATTACACCTATGTTGAACTAAAGCTTGAAACAGGCAGAACTCATCAGATAAGAGTTCATATGTCAAGTATCGGTCACCCGGTAATCGGTGACCCTGTATACAAATCAAGCTTTGATAAATTTGAAAAGCAAAATCAGAAGCTGTTGTGCGGTCAGTGTCTGCACGCAAGAATAATAGGATTTACCCATCCGATTACTCACGAAAAGCTCTACTTTGATTCAGGACTGCCCGACTATTTTCGTGAAATACTTGACAAGCTCGATAAAATGAGTTAACATATCAAGAAGTACTGATTGTTAAAATTTTAATATTATGGAGTTAATATGAAATTTGATAATAAAATCATAGTCAGTGATATTGACGGAACATTTTTTGATGACAGCAGCCGTATACCTGACACAAATATTGATGCTATAAACTATTTTAAGGAAAACGGCGGAATATTTACATTTGCAACAGGCAGAAATGAAATCACAATGGAGCCTGAAATAGCAAAGCTTGCAAATGCTCCCCTCATTTTCTGTAACGGCTCATACATTTACGACTACGACACTCTTCGCCGTCATAATGAAATTTGTATTGCACCGGGGCCGGCACTTTCAATTATCAAAACAGTAATTGAAAGTTTTACTTCTGTGACAGTTACAATAACTGCGGGCAGCAAATTATACATACTCGGAAATCCTGAAAATCTTTCAACTCCAAAAGTAAATGTTGATGAAAATGATTACGCCTTTGTAACACTTGACGAAGTTCCGACAAGCAACTGGTACTCGATTGTTTTTCACGGTGAACCGTCTCAGCTCGATCTGGTTGAAAAATTTATAAAGGCTTCGTCAGACGGACTGTACATAATATGCCGTTCCTGGCCGAGTATGCTCGAAATCAACAACTTCAGAGCAACAAAAGGAAACGCGGCACTTGAACTCAGAAAACTGCTTGAAAAGGGCGGCGATATACAATACAAGCTTTACGGAATCGGAGATTATGGCAACGATGTTGAACTTTTAAAATCTGCTGATGTCTCGGCGTGTCCGTCAAATGCGATACCCGAGCTTCACGAAATAGCCGATGTGGTTCTTTGCTCAAACAATGACGGTGCGATTGCAGGACTTATCGAATATATTGATGCAAATCTGTGAAAAAGTGGCTTTGATGCCACTTTTTTTGATATAATTATGTTTTTATAAGTCAGTCTCTTTTGTTTTCATCTATCATTTTGTGGAGTGCAAGGAGTGCGTCACTAAGTCCCCCGACCTCGTCTATAAGTCCGCATTCTACCGCAGTTTTGCCGTCAATGATACTGCCGACATCTGTTGCCATTTCATCGGTGCGTGACATATATGATGCAAGTCTTTCGGGGGTGATTTTGCTGTGAGAAGTTATAAAATTACATATCCGCTCCTGCATTTTAAAAAGGTATTCAAATGACTGCTCTACTCCGATAACCAGTCCCGTCGTTCTTACAGGGTGAATTGTCATTGTTGCACTCGGTACGATAAACGAGCGCTTTGCCGAAACCGCAAGAGGTACACCTATTGAGTGTCCGCCTCCGAGTACAAGTGAGACACTTGGTTTTTTCATCCCCGCAATAAGCTCAGACAGTGCAAGACCCGCTTCAACATCGCCGCCCTGAGTATTGAGCACCACCAAAAGTCCATCTATCTGTGTTCCCTCCTCAACTGCAGTAAGAAGTGGAATAATATGCTCATACTTTGTGGCTTTCTGACTGCTTTCAAGTACATAATGTCCCTCAATCTGACCGATTATTGTGAGACAGTGAATATTGACTCCGCCTGAAGATGTTGTAACGCTTCCGCTTTTTTCAATATTGTCAATCATATCTCCCGTGGCTTTCTCGTTTTTAAAAGCTGTGTTTTCCTGGTCCTTCTCTTCCATTTTCTGAAATTTACTCCCTTTTCGGTGATTTTAATTAAAAATTTATAATAGTTTTTGCAAAATATGTGATTTTAATTCTTTACTTTTAAATATTTTTGTAGTATAATAGTATTTGTCAGAAAATAAACAATAAAGGATGGTCTAAAAAATGGATAACAAAATCTTGATTGAAACACCAGCAAGACACGTTCATCTCACAGAAGAACACATCGAAATCCTCTTTGGTAAGGGTCACACTCTTACAAACAAAAAGGATTTGAGCCAGCCCGGTCAGTTCGCGTGCACTGAGCGTGTAAATCTTGTCGGCCCCAAGAAAGAAATCGCAGGAGTAAGCATTTTAGGTCCTGCAAGACCTGCTTCTCAGGTTGAAATTTCTTTCACAGACGCAAGAACACTCGGTGTTACTGCTCCCGTTCGTGAAAGCGGTGATGTTGCAGGCTCTGCTCCTGTAAAGCTCGTTGGTCCCGAGGGTGAAGTTGAACTTTCCGAGGGTGTTATTATTGCAAAGCGCCACATTCACTTAACTCCTGCAGATGCTGAAAAGTTCGGCGTTGAAGACAAGCAGATAGTATCTGTTAAGATTGACAGCGACTCAAGAAGCACTGTATTCGGTGATGTTGTTTGCCGTGTCAGCCCCAAGTTCGCTGCTGCTATGCACATCGACACTGATGAAGCAAATGCTGCCTGCGCATTCGGCGAATGCTATGGCGAAATCATTAAATAAGTTAAATAAACAGGTTTAACCTGAAAATACATAAAGGAGAAAATAACAATGATCTATTCACATGAAGTAGAAAACATGTGCGTTGTTGCCAAGGGTCCTCACCACGGTCCCGCACCTATCCCGGAAGAGGGTAAATGGGTAAAGGCAAAGGAAATCACCGACATTTCGGCTTACACTCACGGTGTGGGCTGGTGTGCACCTCAGCAGGGTGCGTGCAAGCTGTCCCTCAATGTTAAGGACGGTATCATCGAAGAAGCTCTTGTTGAAACTATCGGTTGCTCGGGTATGACTCACTCTGCGGCTATGGCTGCTGAAATTCTCCCCGGCAAGACACTTTTAGAGGCTCTTAACACAGACCTCGTTTGCGATGCCATCAATACTGCTATGCGTGAACTCTTCTTACAGATCGTTTACGGCCGTTCACAGTCTGCTTTCTCTGAGGGCGGTCTTGTAATCGGTGCAGGTATGGAAGACCTCGGTAAGGGTGAACGCTCTATGGTTGGTACTATGTACGGAACAAAGGCCAAGGGTGTTCGTTACCTCGAAATGACAGAGGGTTATTGTACAAGAATGGCACTTGATGCAGATAATCAGGTAATCGGTTACGAATTCGTATCTCTCGGCAAGATGACCGACTTCATCAAGAAGGGCATGGAGCCTAACGAAGCATACGAAAAAGCTAAGGGTACATACGGCAGATTCGCAGACGCTGTTAAGTACATCGATCCTCGTAAAGAGTAATAAGGAGGTAATGTATAATGGCTAAATTTGAAGGTTACGAAAGACGCGAGGCGAAGATCCTCGCTGCTCTTAAAGAATACGGAATAAACTCCATTGACGAGTGCAAGGAAATCTGCGATGCTAAGGGAATTGACCCTTACAAGATCGTAGAAGAAACACAGCCCATCTGCTTTGAAAACGCAAAGTGGGCATACACAGTAGGCGCAGCTATCGCTATCAAGAAAGGCTGCACAAAGGCTTCAGACGCCGCTGCCGCTATCGGTATCGGTCTTCAGGCATTCTGCATCCCCGGTTCTGTTGCTGAAAACAG